>CAUSWS010000115.1:0-5009 GCA_963535265.1 uncultured Campylobacter sp.
CGCTCCAAGTGCACAAGTTTGCAAAATTCATCAACTCCAAGATAGGTCTGCACCGCTTCTCCTTTTATAGTATCACTTCAACCTTTGAAGAGTCATCCTCTAAAGCCTTTATCTTTGCCTCTCTATCGGCTTTGAGCGCATTTGCTAGCGCCTCATCTTCAAGGGCTAAAATTTGCACTGCAAGATAGGCTGCATTTATCGCGCCAGCCTTGCCGATAGCTAGGGTTGCCACTGGCATGCCACTTGGCATTTGCACGGTTGAGTAAAGTGCATCAACGCCACTAAGTGCAGAGCCAGCCATTGGTATACCGATCACTGGTTTTGTTGTGTTTGCGGCGATCGCACCAGCTAGGTGAGCTGCCATGCCAGCAGCTGCGATGAAGACTTTTGCACCCTTTTTCTCGGCATTTGCGACATATTCGCTAGTTCTTTTTGGGCTTCTGTGGGCTGAGCTTATTATCAGTTCATATTTTACGCCAAATTTCTCCAGTGTCTTTGCCGCCTCGCTGACGATCTCATAGTCACTTTTACTTCCCATTATAATAGAAACAAATTTCATATCTTCTCCCTTAAAAAACTAAATTTTGGCAGCTTAACGCCAAGGTTTATCTCATTTTCGTTGCCGCTATGAATTTCACTCATGACCTTGCCTTTTTTGGTAACGAGCTGCTTAAATTTGATAAATTTCTTGCCATCTTGCGAATAGACCTTCGAGATTTCATTTTCACTATCATCTATATGTGAGCCAGTAGGAGCCACGATCTCGTAGCTCTTATCTGGGAAAATTTTATATTTACATTTAAAAAACTCACCATCTTCACTTATGGCATTTACCTGATGAGTGCCCTCTTCTAGGCTGCTAACGTGATTTTGCGTATCGGTTCGCTCATAAGGTCTATGCACCAAGTAGCCGTCCGTAAAGCCACGATTTTTCAGTGTATTTATCTCATTTTCATAAATTTGCGCATCAAATTTATCGTCCATGGCGTCATCTATCGCCATTTTATAGGCCCTTGCTGTGCAAGCTGCGTAGTACTCGCTCTTTGTGCGGCCCTCTATCTTAAAGCTATCAATGACACCGCTATCAACGATCTCTTTGATGTGTGAGATGAGGCAAAGATCCTTTGAGTTCATTATATGAGTGCCGTTTTCGTCCTCTTCTAAGCGGAAAAGCACGCCGCTCTCTTCGTTTTTAGCGTAGAGTTCATACTTAAATCTGCAGTCATTTGCGCAGCTGCCGCGGTTTGACATACGACCGCTTTGCACGGAGCTTACCAAACATCTTCCAGAGTAGGCAAAGCACATCGAGCCATGGACAAAAATTTCAATGTCAAGAGTTGGAATTTCCTCTTTTATCTTTATAACATCTTTTAAATTCATCTCTCTAGCCACGACGATGCGTTTTGCGCCCATGTCGTGATAAATTTTGGCGTCCAAAACGTTCATAACGTTTGCCTGAGTTGAGAGGTGTATCTCGATATCTGGAGCGATCTCTTTTGCTAGGCTCATGACGCCTGGAGTTGCGATGATAAAGGCATCTGGCTTCATCGCTGAGATGGTTTGCAAGTGCCTTTTTAGCGGCTCTATCTGAGAGTTAAAAGGAAAAGCATTTATGGTCGCATAAAATTTCTTTCCCTTTTCGTGTGTGTAGTCTATCGCCTCTTTGAATGTTTCAAGGTTAAACTCCCTTGCTGATCTAGTCCTTAGTGAAAAGCTAGCCACCGAGCCATAAACAGCGTCGGCTCCGTATTCAAGGGCGATTTTAAGTTTTGTTAAATTTCCAGCTGGAGATAAAAGCTCAGGCCTTTTTAGCACTATTTTTTACCCAGACTTTCTATCAAGGCTTCGATGTCGTCGTTACTGACAAGGTTTTCTGTTGTTGTATCGCCAGCGATATGAACAGCAGAGCCAACACGCTTATCATCATCGATACGACCTTCAAACAAGGTATTCATATATTTGCTAAGTGCCCTCATAACATTGATAACACGCTCTATTTTTTGCCTGTGGATGTCTTGATACTGCATCATATCCATAGCCATCATGATCTCATCTTGTCCCATTTGTAAATTTGAGATGATATTATCAACCGTGCCAAGAAGCGAGTTGTTTTTCTCTAAAGCTTCGCTAAATGCAGCGATATTTGGAAATTTCTCACTTAGCGTCGTAAATAGCTCAACGTTTGAGTTTATCGCGTCTTTTAGGCTGTTTGAGTCGCTCTCAGCGTCCATAAAAAAGTTATTTATCGTCTCAAGCTTGTCAAACATCTGAGTAGCTTTCTCTTCGCTATCTCTTGTCACATCGTCAAGCTGATGTACCATTTTATGGTCTTCAGTCGGTGGTGGTGGTGGCCAAACGCCGTCTGCACTCACTCTGTAGTTTTCGCTCTGTTTTGAGCTACTCTCTGACTTTGTTTGTGGCTCATCTGCTTTAGCACTCATTGCCTCTGCAACTTCTGCTACCTCGTCTGTTTCCTCTTTGACGTCCGCGACCTCTTGGCTGGCATCTTTAGTATCACCTAAATCATCCTCTAATTCGCCCGCCATAAGCGCGTCAAGTTCCTCTTGGGTCATAAAAGCTCCTAATAAAATTTGCCTTGATTATATAGGATTTAAATAAAAAGAAAGTTTAAAAAGTATGCGTTTATCTTTAAATTTATCAAATTTTAGGTAGCATTTTTGAAAAATAAACGACTTTAAAAGGCTAAAAATGACCGTTGATCTTCACAACCACACACCTCTTTGCAACCACGCAGTTGGCGAACCGCTAGAATTTGTGAGATGCGCCATAAAAGCTGGCACAAAATACTTTGGCTTTAGCGATCACGCACCGATGAACTACGATGAAGCTTATAGGATGAAATTTGAAGAGATGCAAAGCTACGAAGACGAAATTTTACGTTTAAGAGAGGAATTTAGCGGTGAGATAGAAATTTTACTTGGCTACGAGATGGACTTTTTAGATGGCTTTATGGATGAGCGAGTTTTTGCTAGAAAGGTCGATTATCTAATAGGCTCTGTGCATTTTTTTAATGGCTGGGCGTTTGACAATCCAGAATTTATCGGTGGTTACGAGGGCAAAGACTTGGATAAAATTTGGCAGGAGTATTTTGACCATATAGAAAGATCAGCCAGACTTGGCAAATTTGACATCATGGGACACATCGATCTTTTAAAATTATTTAAATTTTTACCAAAAAAAGATGTCAGAATCCTAGCCAAAAACGCGATAAAAGCGATAAAAGAGGCTAATTTAGTAGTCGAGATAAATGCAGCTGGCTTTAGAAAGCCTATCGGCGAGCAATATCCAAGCGTAAATTTGCTAGAGCTTATCGCCCAAAATGACATCGCCATCACCTTTGGCTCAGACGCTCACGCAAAAGAAGACATCGGCAAAAACGGCGAAATTTGCGAGCAGATAGCTAGAAATTTAGGGTATTCAAAGTGTGCTATATTTAAAAATAGAGATAGAGAATTGGTAAAATTTTAGTTTGGGGTCAAATAAAATATAAAAATAATCTTAAATATAAATTTCTGTGATACAATACGAAAATTAAAAACCAGAAGGAGATAAAAAATGGGAAAATTTGTCCAAAACATCGATCATTTTTTTGATTTTTGCAAAGAAAATGAAGTTAAATTTGTAGATTTTAGATTTACCGATCTAAACGGCGCTTGGCACAGCATAAGCTACAACATAAAAGCTGTTACAAAAGAGAATTTCACAAACGGCATCCCGATGGACGCTAGCTCGATGAACGGCTGGCAGCCAATCGACAAGAGCGATATGATAATGAAGCCAGAAGCGACATCGGCGTTTTTGGACCCATTTACCTCTGACATCACAGTCGTTGTTTTTTGCGATATTTACGACATTTACAAAGGTCAAATTTATGAAAAATGCCCTCGCTCGATCGCAAAAAGAGCGATGCAATATGTAAAAGATAGCGGACTTGGCGACGAGGCATATTTTGGCCCTGAGAATGAATTTTTTGTATTTGACAATGTCAAAATCATCGACAGCCCAAACTGCGCGATGTATCAAGTAGATAGCGAAGAAGGCGAGTGGAACGACGCTGCGGACTTCAAAGATAGCTACAACACAGGTCACCGCCCACGCAGAAAAGGCGGCTACTTGATGACTCAGCCAATCGACAGCATGGTTGATCTAAGAGCTGAGATGATGCAAGTTTTAGAGCAAGTTGGTCTTGAAGTATTTTTAGGACACCACGAAGTCGCACAAGGTCAAGGCGAGATCGGCGTGAAATTTGGCAACTTAGTCGAGGCTGCTGATAACGTTCAAATTTACAAATACGTCGTTCGCATGGTCGCTCACCTAAACGGCAAAACCGTTACATTTATGCCAAAACCACTCTATGGCGACAACGGCAGTGGCATGCACGTGCATCAATCAGTCTGGAAAGATGGCAAAAATTTATTCTACAAAGAGGGCAACTACGCAAATTTAAGTGACTTTGCAAGACACTACATCGGCGGCGTTTTAAAACACGCAAGAAGTGTTGCAGCCTTCACAAACCCAAGCACAAACAGCTACAAACGCCTAATCCCAGGCTTTGAAGCGCCATCTATCCTCACATACTCTAGCCAAAATCGCTCAGCAAGCATCCGCATACCTTACGGCGCTGGCGAGAAGTCAGTTAGGGCCGAGATGAGATTCCCAGATAGCACGGCAAACCCTTATCTAGCCTTCTCAGCGATGCTAATGGCGGGCCTTGACGGCGTTAAGCACAAATACGAGCCAGTTGGTCCGATGGATGAAAATTTATTTAAACTTCACCTCGATGAGATCAGAGAGCGCGGCATCGAGCAGCTCCCACATACACTTCGTGGCAGCCTTGAAGCGCTTATCCGCGATAACGAATACCTAAAACCGATAATGACCGATCTTTTCATCGACACTTATCAGCACCTTAAATTTGAAACTCAGGTTTGGCCTTACGAAGCGCGCCCAACCGCTTATGAGTTTAAAACCTGCTTCTCTTGCTAAAA
>CAUSWS010000116.1:0-5003 GCA_963535265.1 uncultured Campylobacter sp.
TACCTCTTAAGCTAATATTTTTAGGTCTAGCTTTGGCTAGACCTTTTTAAATTTAAACCAGCCAAATTTAGCCAGCCCCACTTTTAAATCTATCTTTAAATTTACCCTACTCAAATATATTTTTATGCAAAATTTCTTCTAGCACAACAGTGGCGTATGAGCCCTTTTGAAGTGTGAAATTTAAGCTAAAATGAGCGTTTTCTTCGTTGTATTTGTAGCTTGTATTTTCAAGATACGCCCAGTTAAAGCGCCTTGAGCCAGCGATCTTTGAAGTAAGCGAAAATGCCTCAGCGAAAATTTCATCCTCAAGCTCTTTTGCTACGCCGCTTGCCTCATAGGCCTTTGCACCGACTATAAGTCCAAGGCTTGTGATATCGCGCTTAGCAAATCTTTGCGCCTCTTGATCTAAATTTTCGCACAAAAAGAGCTTGCCAAATGGATAGTGCCCTAAAACCTCTCCTGGCAAAAGCTTAAAAAAGCTCTCCTGCGCCTTCATCGCCTTTAGTTCATCTTTGCTAAAGTTTTTATAAATTTCACCCAGCTCACTTATACTAAAGTCGCTTACAAACCTTGAAATCTCAACCCTTTTGCTAAGATAGCGGTTGAAAAGATCACTTTGATAGGCTGAGATCAAAAAGTCATTTAGCTTTACATTTTTGCTCTTTTTACCATTTATCGTGCCGTTTTTAAGTAGCTCAAGGCCAGTTGTAGCATTATCGCCAAATTTACCAAAGCGTTGATAGCCAAAGTAGTTTGCATAGCCCATTTTATCGATATTAGTAAAGGCCTGCTCTAGCTTTTTAGCGCTACTTGGCAGCACCTTTTTTAGACGGATGAAAAAGCTGTTGCCCTTTAGATGTCCGATGCGAAGCTTATTTTTATGCACGTTTAAATTTAAAATTTTCATCTTCTCATGGCTAAAGTTTGCAAGCGCGCCCTCAAATTTACGAGGCATCGAGATAAACTGCGTCGTCATGCCCTGCTTGTCTTTTAGTCCAGCATAGCCAAAGTCACGCATTTTTGCCCCTGTAACCTCGCTTAAGGCGTGCAAAGCGTCGCTTGTCGTCATATCTTTTTTAGAAATTTCAACGATCAAGTGCTCGCCGTCGCCACTAAATTCATAAAGCGGTATCTCGCGCACGACAAAATCATCTGAATTTTTAGAAAAATATGCCTCGATGGGCGCATGAGTAAGCGCATAGAGCGGCTTAAAAGTGGTGGCTTCTTGCATTTTGTCTTAACCTTTTGTGTGAAATTTTTGCAAAGATGTTGATCTTTGTCCTAGTTTTTGCGGCGATCCTTTTTATAGAGCTTAAATTTTTAGGGCTAAAGGTAAATAAAACCTCGTACTCCTCGCCGCTACTAAGCTCAAATTTGCTTAGTTTTTTTGTAAATTTAGCGCCCTTTTTGCTAGCCTTTAAAAGCTTGCCAAGGTCGGTTTTTAGCCCGTCTGAGATATCCATGGCGGAGTTTATAAGATGAGCTACTTTATAAAAAAATTTATCTCTTAAAACAGGCCTTTTAAATCGTGAGTTTTTTGAAATTTGAGCCAGTCTTAAAAGCGAGTTTAGCCCCTTTTGGCTGTCTCCGAGCCTCCCTGTAAATGCGACTAGATCACCAAATTTAGCATTTTTTCTAAGCACAGCCCTGCCCTTTAGCTCGCCGATCACGCTGACGCTTATGTTTAAAATGGGACTACTTATCGTGTCACCGCCTATTATCTTTACGCCAAACTCCTCGCACGCCCTATTTATGCCGCTAGTTAGCTCGCTGATCTGGCGCGGTGTGAAGCTCTTTGGCAGACTAAGTCCAAGAAGGGCAAATTTAGGCTTAGCATTCATCACGATCGTATCTGAAAAATTTACGATCATCGCCTTGTAGCCGGTCTCTTCAAGGCTTAGCCAGCCAAGCTTAAAGTGCGAATTTTGCGCAAAAATGTCCTTGCTAAAGACCATTTTGCCAGCCACTGCCGCATCATCGCCGATATATGCGTTACTAAAGCGTTCGATCGTGAAATTTTCTTTATTCATTGAGCTATTATAATGAAACTCCTTTTAAATTTAGGATAAAATAAGCCCAAAAAAAGGATACAGATGCAAAGAGTTGAGATTTTTAGATTTGACGCAAAAAGAGATGTTTTGGCATATTTTAAGCCATATTTTTTAGAGATTTCAAACTTTGCAAACTTAAACGAGCTTTTTGCCCACGTAAAGAGCATAGACCCCTACTTTAGCCCATTTGAAGGCTTTGTCAAGGTAAATGACGTCGTAGTTAGCACCGCCCAGCCACTTGAAAATTTAGCTCAAAAACTAGGCAGCGAGCTTTGCATAGCCCCGCTTGATGAAAAAAGAGCGGTTTTAGATCTTGCTATAAATGATGATGACTTTTGGGCGAAATTTGAACCATTTGCTAGCTTTTGCAAAAGAGCTGATAAAGAGCTTTACGCTAGCTTCAAGCCCTATTTTTACGCTGATTTTGTGAAAGACTACGAGCCAAATTTTATAGGAGCTGCCGCGATAATGTTGGCTAAAATCCTATGCGAAAAATACCCGCAAAAAAAAGATGAAATTTTGCAGCTTGTCGCGGATAAAAAGACGGGCGTCTGGATAGCGCGAAATTTGAGCGATTTTATAGTGCATGGTAGCGAAATTTACGATACGGCGGTGGATTTTGCGAGCTCAAATTTAAAGCAGCCAAAATGCGAGAGAAAGGCTCTAGCATCAGAGCCCGACACGGGCAAAATTTTAGATATGAGGCACGATTTTGATGGGTTTAAGATAGCCTTTACAGGAGAGATCTCACCCGAGCTAAAAAAGCTAAAAGCTAAATTTATAAAGCCACAAAGCGAGAATCTACCGTGCGGGTTTGATATGCTGGGGCTAAATGACGAGCTAGCTTACAAGCTGGCAAGTAAAATTTTATTCGAGGCGTTTGACAGCGGGGCGGACTTTTTACTGGCCCTAAACGAGGCGCAATTTTATATGTTTGATGCTCTTAGTGCAAAGCTATCGAAATTTTACGGAAGAGATTTGGACGGATTTTATATACTTAGGCAAAGCGAGCTGATAGCGCTAGCAAACGGCGATACGCCTCAAAGCCTAAGCGAGCATAGGCTAAAAGTCAGACTGGTTTGATAGCTGGCTCTATCTTTAAACGTATATTGATGAAAATTTATTGGCCTTACAAAAGCCAACTCACTCAACAGTGAATAGACTAGATTAAAACATAGCCAAATTTTCACAAAAATATACTCATAAATTAATTTTCATACCCATCCTTTAAAAATGAAATCTTTTTTTCTTTTAATTTTTTCCAATCTTTACATTTATTCAAAGATTGAGGTTTTTCATGTAATAGTACTTCATAAGAAAATAACCAGAATTCATCATCAATGTTATTTGTATCATCAATAAAATTTTCTGCCATTTGAATATACTTAGAACAATTTCTTTTGTGCCTTTTATCATATAAATAACAAAGTAGCATTAAGGTACAATCTTCTTTCTTTGTAGCCTCTTTTGATACGCATATATGCATTAGCTTAAATCTATATTTTAATGCAAAATATATGGCATACGACATTGCTTCATAATTTTTATTTTCTTGTCCTAGCTTAAAAATGTTCAATGATATTTCTTGAATTTTTTCTACTCCAATATTTTTATTGTCAATAAATTTATCAAATACTTGTTCTAAAAGAAAAATTAAATATGAATAAATTAAAACTAAATGATGAACTATATCTATAAAATATTTAATGGCATTTGGTGTCATATCCTTTTTTAAAAGCATCTTGATAGCATATGTTAAAATCGATGCATTATTTTTATTTTCTTTCATCAAGTCCAACGCCAAATCCATAAAAGGAGCGATACCACTATATTTAATCTTTCCTTCCCATTCTTCAATTTTATATATTTTTAATTTTCTTGCCCAATCTTCTTCAAAAGAATTCGGTAATTCTATTATCTCAGTTTTTTTGTGATTTAATAACAATCCAAATTCTTTTAACGACTGAGACAAATCTAATAAAAATTTATCTGCTTTTTCTCTGGTTTCTACATAACAACTATAATCATCTATGTGCCTTATATATTGATATTTATCTTTTATTTTTGCGTCTACTGCAATTAAAATTATTTCAGAAACTAAATTGGAGCTATGTGGTCCTATTAAAATTCCATGCGTTTCGTTGTTGTTTAGCCACTGTGCAGAGCTATCAATCATATTATAATATTCTTTTTTTGAGTTACGATTTCCTTTTGCATTATTCTTGCCAATCAAAGCCCATGGTATAGCATGGGTATATATACTGGGAAAACAAGTCGAAATATCAGCCTTCACTTTATATTTCTTGCCGATAAAAATTTCTTGCTCTGGATTACCATCAATATGATAATCCTTATAATTCATGTCAAAAAGCTTATCTAAATAATTTTTTATATCAAGTAATTCATTTTTATCTTTAATTTTTCTAATATGTATGCGGCTTATCTTGTATTTGTCTTTCTTTGTTTTCTCTCTAAAATATTCTTTTAATTCCCAAAAACTCTCTCTCAAAATTTTACACTGCTTATAATAAGCAAAAGGATTTGGAATAGCCAAAATTCTTGGTATGTTTATATTTCTCATATTTTCATATTTTATATATTTAAATGTTTTTTGATCAAATTCAGGATCATAATCCCTACAAAATTCAAAAAATTTTACTGATGATAAAAAGTTAGGAATTTTTTCCGCAAACATTCCATAGCCAAGCAAACCCTCAAATAATTCATCATTATTTATTTGATTTAAGCATTCATAATAACTTTTTTGTCCATTAACATCTTTCATTATCCATCCTACCCAAATATCTCAAATTTATGAAAAAGCTCCGGCTCATCTTTTACTACACCACGCTTTACAAGCTCAGCCACTACTTCGCGCTTGCAGTCAGTTTGCATAGGCCAGCCACGCGTGTAGCCCTCCAGCTCACTCTTGCTCGTCGCATCCACGCAGAA
>CAUSWS010000117.1:0-4965 GCA_963535265.1 uncultured Campylobacter sp.
AGCCACACAGGTGTCGTAGCTTAGATTAAACGTGCGCTTATAGTTTCTGGCGGTTTCATAGGCGTTACCAACGTTTTCTTTTTGGCTGTTATAGACCTCTTTTAGATACTCGCGCACGCCGCTAACTTTCTGGCTTAGATCATCAAGCACTTGAGTGATCAGTCTAGCCTCTAGTTCGCTAACCCTGCCGTCGCTTTTAGCTACTTTTGCAAGCAACGAGACTAGAAATTTAGCCTCATTTACATTTGCTTGTTTCTTGCGGCGGTTATTGCCTATTTGCACGCTCATAAAGAAAAATATCGCACCGCCTAATATCAGTAAAAACAAAACTCCAGACATATTACCACAAGTGATAGATCGTATTTTTTATCTTGCCATTTACTAGCTCGTTTTTGCGCCATGAGCTCTCGTCGTTCATAACATTCCAGCGGCGCTCCTCAGGACGGTAAAACCAGTCTTTGTCGATCTGATAATAAATTTGCTTGCCGTTTGTCTCGATGATGTTTGCGATGTTGTTATCATGGTAGCTGTTCTCATCGTAGTCGGTAAAGGCACGCTGTCCCATCTCTGAGTAAAGCAGCGTTAGCTCCTGAAGCATCTCGTTTAGATCATCGTCCATTTTCTTGACATGCAGGCCGATCTCATGCGCCTCACGAAAGAGGATCGGATACTCGTGCGCTGGGTAGTCTGCGTTTAGCCTCTCAGAAATTTCAACGATCTTTTTGTCATCATCTATGTGATATCTAAGCAGCTCAGAGCAAATTTTAAGTGAGAGCGAACTAGCACGATCAACCGCACCAAAAACTAGCGGATGGATGTACTCATATAGCGAGTTATAAGGGTTTGTGTCGTTTGGTCTATCTTTGTCCTGCTCTTTCCAGAGCTTCACCACACGGCTAAGCTCGTCCATCGAGACGCTAACTAGCTCGTTGCCCTTGTTTGTAGGGCTAAGCTCGTGTTTGAGCGAGGTATCAACTGGTGTTAGATAGGCAAGTGGGCCCATCACGATCTCATTTGCTCCAAGTGCCATCATCGTAGCAGCTGAGGCGCAGTTTGATGGGATCAGTGCTATTAAATTTTTGCAGTAGTTTCTAAGGGTGCTAATAATCCTAAGTGCGGCTATACCGCTTCCGCCATCACTTTTTATGAAAAGATAGGCAGTGTCTATCTTTTTTCCCTTTAAAATTTCATACATAGCACTAGCATCGTTGCCGCAGACATTACCAGCGTTTGAGTTGTAGTAGGTTATCAAAGGGGCATTTAGCCTTTTTTCGATCGTACTTATCAAATTTTGAGTATCGCTAAAGAGCACTGGCGGTTTTGCCACGCCTTTTTTCTCGTTTTGCTCTACTTCCTTTTCCCCGCTTGCTTTTTGAGACTTTTTAGAAAACATCTCTTAGTCCTCCTTTTTTACGATTTTCGCAAACTCATTTAGATAAATTTCTCTTACGTCCTCTAAGCTCTCATCGATATCATTTAGTTTAAATCTATTGCCTCCGCTAACGCCGATCTTTTCAAATTTCACTCCAAATTTAGCCGCAAGCGCTTCAAATTTGGTCTCGTCTTTTACACCCACAACTGCTCTTGAAAAGCTCTCGTCAAAGATGAAATTTGGCTCTTTAAATTTAATCTCGCAGTTTGCGCCGATGTTTGAGATGCTAGCCATTTTTGCTAGCGTGATAGCTAGACCACCTACACCTACGCTATTTGCAAACTCTAAAATTTGCTCTTTATTTGCCTCTATCACTAGGTCCCAAAGGGTCCTTTCAGCTTTATAGTCAATCTCTTTTAGCTTGCCACCAACCACGTTAAATAGCGCCTTTGCGTAAAGCGAAGCCGCAAATTCTCCACTTGTCTCGCCAAGCAAGTAAATCGCTCTGCCCTCGCTTAAAAATGTGCTTTTTAGGTTTAAATTTGCATCTTCATTGACGCCCACAGTGACGATCGCTGGCGTTGGATAGACGCTAACGCCGTCAGTGTCGTTATAAAGGCTCACGTTACCGCTAACAACTGGCGTATTTAGCTCACGGCAAGCCTCTTTTATGCCCTCACATCCCTCTTTAAACTGCCACATCACCTCTGGATTTTGCGGGTTGCCGTAGTTTAGGCAGTCGGTGATCGCAAGTGGAACAGCGCCGCTCATCGCTACCTTTCTACCAGCAGCAGCGACGGCTCTTGCAGCACCGATCTTTGGATCAACGAAATTTGCTCTAGGATCGCACTGCGCAGCCATAGAGACAGCCTTTTTAGTACCTTTTACTCTGATACTTGCAGCGCCCAAGCAGCCAGGCTGTTTTATGGTGTTTGTCTGTATATTTGCGTCGTATTGGTCGTAGATAAAGCTCTTATTTAGCACTTCTGGCTCTTTTAAAAGCTTGAAAAATGCAGTTTTGTTATCAACATTATTTGGAATTTTTAATTTTGCTATCTCATCAAGGTATTTTGGACGTGCAACTGGGCGGTCAAGCACAGGAGCTGCCTCACTAAGTGGGCCGATAGGGATTTCGCCTGCAAGCTCGTCGTGCCAGTAAAGCTGCATCACGCCGCTACTTGTGACCTCGCCGATGATCTCAGCGTCAAGATCCCACTTTCTAAAAATTTCAAGCACCTTTTGCTCATAGCCTTTTTTAGCGCATATTAGCATACGCTCTTGAGACTCGCTTAGCATTAGCTCATAAGGCGTCATGCCAACTTCGCGCATCGGCACGCGCTCTAAATACATCTTCATGCCGCTGCCACTTCTGCCAGCCATCTCAAAACTAGAGCTTGTTAGCCCTGCTGCGCCCATATCTTGGATGCCGATGATGTAGTCTTTTTTGAAAAGCTCCAAGCACGCCTCCATAAGCAGCTTCTCGGCAAATGGGTCGCCTACTTGTACCGTTGGGCGAAGTGATTTATTTTCGTCGTTAAAGCTATCGCTCGCCATCACAGCGCCGCCAAGTCCGTCCCTGCCGGTCTTTGAGCCCACGTAAATGACTGGGTTGCCCACGCCTTCAGCCTTGCCGTAGAAGATTTCATCACTCTTACAAAGGCCAAGCGCGAAGGCGTTGATTAGGATATTGCCATTAAAGCTAGGATCAAAGGTTGTTTCGCCGCCGATAGTTGGGATGCCCATGCAGTTACCGTAGTGTCCTATGCCAGCGACGCTTCCTTTTAGCAGATATCTATGCTTTTTGGCTAGCTCGCCCTCGCCTCTTATCTCGCCAAAACGAAGTGAGTTCATGTTCGCAACGACTCTTGCACCCATCGTAAAGACGTCTCTTAAAATTCCACCAACACCAGTTGCAGCGCCCTGAAACGGCTCGATAAAGCTTGGGTGGTTGTGGCTCTCCATCTTAAACACAGCTGCAATCCCATCGCCAACGTCGATGACACCAGCATTTTCACCAGGTCCTTGAATGACCCAAGGCGCCTTTGTCGGAAAGCCGTTTAGGTATTTTTTGCTTGATTTGTAGCTGCAGTGCTCGCTCCACATCGCTGAAAATATGCCAAGCTCTAGTAAATTTGGCTCACGGCCTAGGATTTTTAAGATCTCCTCATACTCTTCGTCGCTGATTTTATGTGCTTGTATGGTAGCTTTATCCATTGATGTAACCTTTTAAGAATTTTAAGCTATTTTACAACCTTGCTTATAAAAAGTTACTAAAAAGCCTTTTGAAATTTACTAAAACAAAGCACATTTGAGAGAATTTCACCTTGTCTCACGAGGTCACTTTCGATAAATGTTTTGTAAAAATTTTGCGTTAGCGTCTCAGCCTTTATCTTCTCTTCATCTTCGCTTGAAAGGTTGAAAAAATACCTCGTCTCTCTTAGAAAAAAGCCTTGATCATTAGATATATCTGAGCTTAAGATCACTGTAAAAAAGCCATTTTTCAAAGGGTGATTTGTCACGCTTTTTACTTTTATTGCCTCTTTGCCGCTTATAAAAGCTTCGCAAACTGGCATGCTATTTGTGCTATAAACCACGCTTTTTATAGAGCCATTTGAAATTTCATAAAATTTGATATTTTTTGCATTTATTAGCTCATCTATATCGTTAGAATTTGATAGCACAGCGTCCTTGCTAGTGTCTAGGTTTTTAACGATCATCGTTTTGATTGCGTCGCCACTTTGCATTAGCTCGCCAAGAGCGCTAAATTTGCTATTTTCACTAGCCCCTTTTATCTCAGCCTTGCCGACAATGTTTGCAAATTTATTAAAGTCATTTAGGCTATTTTGAAGCTTATTAAATTTCATCTCATGCAAAGTTTCGTTATTTTCAAGGTAGAGTAAATTTGACTTTTCGCTTGGCGCTAAAATTTGCTTGCCAGCGCACCCTGCAAATAATATAACAGCAGCTAAAAATAGAAATTTTCTCCTCATTTTCCCCACACAAGATAGATATAAATTTAAATGCTCTCTAGCGCAAATGGCTAGAGATCGGTAGAAATTTGTTTTTACGCTTTGAAAACTTTTTCAAGATGAGCCTCATACTCTTTTAGATCTCTTGGCACATCTGGCATCTTGATGACATCGTAACAGACAAAATATGGAAGAGGTTTCATGCCCAAAAACTCATTTGCCTTTCTAAAATGAAAATAAACTCCATCAACGCCGCGCGCCTCAAAAAACTCATTTGGATCGCTAAATGCCTCAGCTGGGGCATTCCAAGTAAGGCTTAGCATAAATTTCTTGCCATTTAACAAGCCACCTTTGCCGTAGTTTTTCGCAGGATCTACCCTGTGCCTGCCATCACTCGTATAAAGCTTGCCATGACCTGCTGTAAAGACCTCGTCGATATATTTTTTCACTATCCAAGGCTCGCCCATCCACCAAGCTGGCATCTGCCAAACTACCGCATCCATCCAGAGAAATTTCTCAACTTCAGCCTCGATATCATAGCCTTGATCTATCACGGTTTGCTTTACCTCGTGACCCATTTTCGCTAGTTTTTCGCACGCAAGATCGTGAAGTGTTTGATTGAGC
>CAUSWS010000118.1:0-4944 GCA_963535265.1 uncultured Campylobacter sp.
AAAATTTGAGCTAAGCGATAAGCGAAGCCAAATTTTAGTAGTCAATTCTTAGGGGTGAATAAAATTTTAAAATTTGTATAACAGGTTGCTTAAATTTTGTAAATTTCTTTTTATGTTAAGGGGGAAGAGGCTTTAATTACGCTCTGCTTGCAGTTGCGAGCTTGCGAAGCAAAAGCTCCCTTCCACCTTAACAATCTCCTGTCTGCTTGTAGTTACGAGGCGAAGCCCGAGTAAAGCCCCCGACAACGTTAGAGGTGCATACAAATGTGCTAACGCACAGCATGCGTTTGGTCAAATCTCAAATGAATTTCAGTGCCCAAAAGCTATCCGAGCACCAAATTTTACAAATTTACTCGGTTGCAAGATCTAAGTAATAATCAAGCTGGTCGCGTCTAATGATACGTATGAGGTTTGTGCTGCCCTCTACGCCTGTTGGGTGGCCAGCTGTGACGAGATAGGTCTTGTCATGCTCGACGTATCCAGCGTCATAAGCCTTTTTGATGACATTTGCAAGTAGGATATTTAGCTTTGTCTTTTCAAGCACGAGCGCTGGCGTCACGCCCCAAGCAAGGGTAAGCATGTGAGCTGTCTGCTCGTCGTGCGCGATGGCGATGATGTCGATACTTGTGCGGTTTCTAGCTAGCTTTATGGCTGATTTGCCTGAGCCTGTGATAGAGAGTATCGCATTTGCCTTGATGCGAACAGCTAGCGAAGCTGCGCTATTTGCGACCATGTCTGTCTCGTCTAAAAAGTCAAATTCGTCAAATTTATTGTATGGATAGATGCTTTGCGTTTGTATGATCGTTTTGCTCATCGCCTCTACGACTGCGACTGGGTTTTTGCCGATCGCGCTCTCTTCACTTAGCATAACCGCATCAGTGCCGTCTAGCACGGCGTTTGCCACGTCGCTGATCTCCGCTCTTGTGGCAGTTTCATGCTCAGCCATGCTTAGCATCATCTGAGTTGCTGTGATGACTGGCTTGCTGGCTGCATTTGCCTTTTTGATGATGAGCTTTTGTATGGTTGGGACCCTGTAAAATGGCACTTCTATGCCAAGATCACCACGAGCTACCATGATGCCGTCGCTCTTTGCGATGATGTCGTCTATGTTTTCGACCGCATCAAATTTCTCGATCTTAGATAAGATAGCCGCTTTGGAGCCAAATTCTTTTAAGATATTTCTCGCTTTTATCACGTCATTTGCGTCTTGTACGAAGCTAATGGCGACAAAATTTACGCCTTGTTTTGCGCCAAATTCCATATCCTCTTTATCTTTTGGCGTGATGATCTCGATACCAAGGGCGGTATTTGGGAAATTTACCCCTTTGTTTGAGTTTAAAATTCCGTCATTTTCGATGATGGTCTTTACCACATCTTTGCCCTCGCCCACAACTCTTGCTCTGATCGAACCATCATAGAGATAAACGTACTCGCCAGCCTTTAGCATAGGTAAAATTTGAGGCTGATTTAGGCTCACTCTATAAACGCCCTTTTCGATCTTTTCGCCCACGATATCCTCTGCGTAGATGCTAAGCTCGTCGCCAGCTTTTAAGTAAAATGGCTCACTAAGCTTGCCAACTCTGATCTTTGGACCGCAGATATCTTGCAAGATACCTATGCGTTTGTTTAGTCTTTTTTCGATATTTCTGATCTTGTCGATGTTTGATTTGTGGTATTCATGTGTTCCGTGGCTAAAATTTAAACGAAAGACATTAACCCCTGCTTTAACCATCGCCTCCATCGTCTCTTCGTTGTCACTTGCTGGCCCTAAAGTCGCTACAATTTTCGTCTTTTTTATCATTTTTATGCCCTGTAATTTGATTTTTGCGATTATAACACAATTTAATAATGTAAATTTTTTGTATAATAGGCAAAATTTTTAAAGGAGAGAGTATGAATAAATTTTTATTAGCATCTCTTGGCCTAGCAGCTCTTGCTTGCGCTGCTATGGGAGATGACAAAGTCTATAAGCTAAAGCTTGCAAGCTCATGGGAGAGCACTATGCCAGTGCTTGGTGATGTGCCAAAAGAGCTAAAAGAGAAGGTCGAAAAGATGAGTAACGGCCGCATCGAGATCAGGATCGACTACCCGTCAAAACACAAGTCGCCTTTTGCGATGCTTGACTTTGCAAAGAGCGGTCAGTACGACATCGGCTACACAGCTAGCTACTACTACAAAGGCAAAGACCCTAAGACAATGTTTTTTACAGCGACACCATTTATGATGAATACCGACGAGCAAACAGCTTGGTATGAATTTGGCGGCGGCAAAGAGCTAGAGGCGAAAGTTTTTGACCCATATAACATCAAAATTTTTAGAGCTGGCAACACTGGCATGCAAATGGGCGGCTGGTTTAAAAAAGAGATCAAGTCAGTTGATGATATCAAAGGCTTAAAGATCAGAATTCCAGGCTTTGGCGGTGAAATTTACGCTAAACTTGGTGCAAATATCAACACTATCCCAACTGGCGAGCTTTACATGGCGCTTGAGATGGGTACGATCGACTCAGTCGAGTGGGTAAGCCCGGCTTACGACATGGCACTTGGCTTTCACAAAGTGGCAAAATACTACTACACAGGCTGGCAAGAGCCAAACGGCGAAACTCAGTTTTTCTTCAACAAAAATGCGTATGAAAAACTTCCAGATGATCTAAAAGCGATCTTTGAAGCGGCTGCTGCCGAGGTGGCAAGAGATGTGAATACTAAGGTATTTTACGCAAACGTAGAGTACTGGGACAAGATGAAGGCTGAGTACCCAGACATCCAAGTAAAATCTTTCCCTCCAGAGGTCATCGCAGCTCTTAAAAAGGCTACAAATGAGCTACTTGATGAAGAGAGCGCAAAAGATCCACTATTTAAAGAGATCGTCGAGTCTCAAAGAGCTTTCCTCAAAAAAGCAAGAGAATGGACTAAAATTTCTGACTACGCTTACATTAAAACAAACGAAGAGAAATAACCACAGCAGGGAGCTCTCCCTGCTTTTTACTAAAAATTTACTGGAGCAAGTTATAAATTCAGATTTCCTAGCAAGGCATCTTTAAAACTTCTACCACTTCACCTTTTGCGATAAATTCCGTCTCTTTTGGGATGATAAGCAGTGCCGCTTCGTTTGTTAGGTTATTTACGATCGCTGAGCTGCCTAGCTTTTTGCCGTTTAAATTTACGAAAATTTTGCCATCTCTGTTTTCTAAATTTACCGCTGTAAATTCCAAAAATGGCGAGCGTTTTTTGTAGTCTTCGTCCATTATCGCCGTGATCTTTGGCTCTTCTTGGCTAAACCAAGTGTTTATAAGCACTCTTACGTAAAGCACGCACATAACCATCGCCGAGTAAGGAAATCCAGGTAGCGCAAAGATGTATTTGTCGCCTGATTTTGCCACTCTGATATGGCGGCCTGGTTTTATCGCAGCGCCCTCGATGATGAGACTAAAGTTTTCATTTAAAGCGCCCTTTACAAAGTCGTAGTCTCCCATGCTGATACCGCCAGTTGTTACCAAGATATCGGCTGATTTTAGCGCGTTTATGATCGCTTTTTCGACAAGCTCGGCCTTATCTCTTACGATCTCGCAGATGATCGGCTCTGCGCCCATTTTACGTATCTGCATAGCGATACCTACGTGGTTTGAGCTGTGAATTTGCGCTGGACTATCAAGCGATTCGCCAAGGTCTTTTATCTCGCTGCCAGTTGCTAGTATCGCCACTCTTGGGCGGATAAAAACGCTTACGTGAAAGACGCCAAGCTCCGCAAGAAGCGCGATCTCAGAGTATGTTAGGCGCGTGCCTTTTTTTATTAAAATTTCGCCTTTTTTGTAGCTCTCACCCACTGCTCGCACGGCAAAGCCCTTTGGCACGCTCTTTTTGATGATTATTTTTGAGCCGCTAACCTCGACATTTTCTACTGGCACAAGAGTGTCGGTGCCTTCGCTCATTAGCGAGCCGGTGAAGGTTTTGACGCATTTGCTACCCTCTACATGTAGCCCTTTGTCGCTACCTGCTGGCAGATCAGTGATGAGCTCAAGCTCACTTAGGCCCTCTTTAAAGGCAAAAGCGTAGCCGTCCATCGCTGAAACTGGCTTTGCTGGGTAGTTTTCAGCGGCTGTGACATCATAGGCGATATTTCTATCAAGTGCATCTGTGATGGCTACTTTTTCGACCTTTTCCCACGCATTTATCGTGTCTTTTAGAATTTTCAGGCTATCTGCATAGCTCATAAAATCTTTCATCATTTATCCTTTTTGTGAAATTTTTGCATATTTTAGCCACTTCTGTTTTACAAAAAATTAATCTTTGTTTTATTTAATGATTATTAAAATGTCGTTTAAGAAACCGGTCGGGTTTTACCCTTACACAGGAATTTACATGAACAAAACATTGTTTTACATCATCGCAGGTGCGAGCCTTGGCATACTTGCTCCAGTGCTCGTTCATTTTGGCAACCCAGCAAACATGGGCGTTTGCGCGGCTTGCTTTTTACGAGATAGCATGGGTGCGCTTGGCTTTCACCAGGCCAAAGTCGTGCAGTATCTAAGGCCTGAAATTTTAGGGCTTATCATCGGAGGCTTTCTAGCTAGCATGCTTTGGAGTAGAAATTTCACTCCAGTATCTGGTAGCGCGGCATTTTCTAGGTTTTTTCTAGGCGTGTTTGCGATGATAGGCTGCCTTATATTTTTAGGCTGCCCTTGGAGAGCGTTTTTGCGTCTTGGAGGCGGAGATATGACCGCTATCGCTGGCGTTGTTGGCCTATTTGCTGGCGTCTTTGTGGGACGAACTTTTAAGAAAAACGGCTACGTTTTGCCTGAAAATGAAACCACTGCAAAGGCGATAGGATTTTTGCCAACTATCATCGCGATTTTGCTTTTGATGGCACTTATCTTTGGCCTAAAACTTGGTGAAAATGGCGCATTATTTAGCTCAGAAAAAGGTCCAGGCTCACAGCATGCAAATT
>CAUSWS010000119.1:0-4937 GCA_963535265.1 uncultured Campylobacter sp.
GAAAGTCATCTATCTTTAAATTTCCGCCGTCAAACTCGTAAAAGTCGTAGTTTGCACCGCTCGCCACTGCCCTTGCAAAGCTAGTCTTGCCACAGCCTGCTGGACCGTAAAATATGGAGTGCGGGATCTTGCCTGTGGCTATAAATTTTAAAAAGGCCGTTTTAACCGCCCTTTGACCGCAAATTTCATCTAAATTTTTAGGTCTAAACATCAGTGCAAGTGAGCTCAAATTTTACTCCTTTGCCACTTTTGGTAAAATTTTGGCCTTTGCGCTAAGGCTCTCTATCTTTAGCTCGTAAATTTTCATGATCTTTAGCCCATACTCGGCCGCCACGTCAAAGGTGCTCATTGCGTAGGCTGTGTATTTTTGGCTGAGAATTTTTAAAATTTCATACCTTTTGGCTTCATCTGTCACTTCGTAGGCTCTTGTTTTTGCGATAGCGCTTTTATACTCAGTAGTAAAGACCTTGCCGCCAAGCGCCTTGCCGTCGTCTTTTATCATTTCTAGCTCGCTATCATTTAGGTGCGGGACTTTGTTAAAACTAACGCAGACAAACTCCACTTTTCGCCCATTTTGCAATAGTTTAGCCTTGCTACCAGCGGTCGCTCCGTGGACGAAAATGCTCTCACCAGCTCTAACAGGCGAAATAGGCACGCTAAAAATTTCTCCTGCTTCATCCACGCATGAGATGACGGCATATTCGCACTCGTCTATGATTTTTATAGCTTCATCACGGCTTAATTCTCTATCTTTTCGTCTCATTTTCATCCTTTTTTTTGCAAAATATTTTAAAATTTAAGTGCTTAAAGGCTAGTATAATGCAAAAATTTCAAGGAAAAATATGAAAAAATTTGTCATTTTTGCCCTTTTTTTTGGCGTAAATTTATTTGGTGGAAATGAAGTTTGCAAGGAGTATGTCAAACAAAGCAGGCTCTATCTTGACGAGCTTTACGCCAAAGAGAGCAAGAAGCTTGCAGGTGATGAGAAGGCGCTAAGGCTTTTTGAGCTTAAATTTGATGAGTTTAAGCAAAGGCAAATCGGCCAAGAGGCGATGATAATGCAAAATAACGATGAGAAATTTTGCAAAAGCGAGCTAGAAAAGGTAAATAAGCTTCTTAGTGAGCTTAAAAAATAGCTCAAATTTTAGCGTTTAAGTCCCACTCGATGGGCGTTTTGCCGTGGTTTGCTAGGTAGATATTTGCCTTTGAAAAGTGCCTGCAGCCAAAAAATGCCCCACGAGCTAGCGGACTTGGGTGGGCTGCTTCTAAGATGAGGTGCTTGCTGGCGTCTATAAGCGGTGCTTTTGCCTTAGCTGGGTTGCCCCAGAGCATAAAGACTACGTTTTGTAAATTTTCACTTATCTTTCTTATCACGGCGTCTGTAAAGCCCTGCCAGCCAAAGCTAGCATGAGAATTTGCAGCTCCAGCACTTACGCTTAAAGTCGAGTTTAGAAGTAGCACGCCTTGCTTTGCCCACTTTGTAAGATCGCCACTGTTTGGCTCTTTTATGCCAAGATCAGCGTAAATTTCTTTATAGATATTCACAAGGCTTGGTGGCACTCGCACGCCACTAGGCACTGAAAAGCTTAGTCCCATGGCTTGATTTGCGCCGTGGTAGGGGTCTTGTCCTAGGATGACAACTTTGACAGAGTGAAATGGCGTTAGGTTAAATGCGTTAAATATAAGCCCACTTGGTGGATAGACGACGCCAGCGCTCTTTGCTTTTAAGAAATTTTCTTTGATGCGAGCGAAATTTTCACTCAAAAACTCATCTTTTAGCACCTCTTTCCAGCTTGGCTCGATCTTTACGTCGTCTAAATTTATCTGCATTTTCCTGCCCTTTTTTGGTTTTAGCGGTATAATTTTAACTAAATTTATCCAAAGGAAAGAGCTGTGTCAGAGCAAATTTTTAATAAAATCCATGATCTTCTTAGCAAAAATGGGGCTAAATTTAGAGTGATAGAGCATGAGAGTGTGAGGACTTCAGAGGAGGTTGCGAAGATAAGAGGCACGAAGATGAGTCAGGGCGCAAAGGCGCTGGTGTGCTCTATAAAAGGCATTGATGAAGCGAAATTTAGAGAAATTTTTAAAGATGAAAATGTGCTCGAAGGCTACTTGCTAGATGACGAAAAGCCAGCGATGAAGGCTGGTAAAATTTACTTGCTCGCGGTTTTGCCAGCGGACGAGCAGGCTGATCTTGACGCGCTTACGCAAAAATTTGATGGTAAAAAAGCAAGCCTTGCTAGCCCAGAGGAGGTTACGGCGCTTGCTGATTGCGTATTTGGCTCGGTTCCGCCATTTAGCTTTCATAAAAATTTGCACCTTGTGGTGGATGAGAGTTTGCTAGAGCGAAACGAGGAGATCGCCTTTAATGCGGGGCTTCTTGATAGATCTATCGTCTTAGACGCAAAAGACTACGCTAAGATAGTAAAGCCAGTGCTAGTAAAATTTGTGAAATAAAAAAGTGCTAGGCTAACCACTTCCTAGCACTAAATTAGTCGGGAGAAAAATGAATTTAAGTAATGTAAAGACGAGAAATTGCTAAATTCATTTCAGGAGCAAATATTATCAGTGGTAATATTAAAATATAATAAAGTATATTGATAAAATATGAATATTTTAGGGCTTTTTACATTTATATATAAAAATATATATTTTAAAAATCAAAAATTTTGGCTCAAATTTCATTAAATTTAAAAAGAATTTATAAAAATTTGCTTAGCAATTATTAAGTTTAGCTTAAAGCCCATTTCGATAAAATCCTTAATCGTTCTTTTATCGTAAAAAAGACAATTTGATATAAGGAAAAACAATGAGCGATATCATCGCATACAAACTAAATGGCGAAATAGTCGATACTCAAAGTATCGCAGGGCGTGAGAGTAGTGCTGAGCCTATCTATTTCGACAACTCAAAAGAGGCACTACACGTTATCAGACACTCCTGTGCGCACCTCATGGCACAAGCTATCAAATCACTCTATCCAAAGGCAAAATTCTTTGTCGGCCCAAACGTAGAAGATGGATTTTATTATGATTTTAGAGTTGATGATGAGAGCACGAAGCTAGGCGAGAGCGATCTAGCAGCGATCGAAGATAAGATGAAAGAGCTTGCTGAGAAGAAATTTGACATAGTTAAAACCTGCTCAACCAAAGCTAATATGAGTGAGAAATTTAAAAACGACGATCTAAAACAAGAGGTCTTAAAAAGAATTCCAGATGGCGAAGTGAGTAGCTACGCACAAGGCGATTTTGAAGACCTTTGCCGCGGACCACATGTGCCAAATACTAAATTTTTAAAATTCTTTAAGCTTACACGCGTGGCTGGCGCATATCTTGGCGGCGATGAGAGCCGTGAGATGCTAACTAGAATTTACGGCACAGCTTACGCAGACAAAGAGAGCTTAAAAGAGCACATCCGCATCATTGAAGAGGCTAAAAAACGCGATCACAGAAAGCTTGGCGTCGAGATGAAGCTATTTACATTTGATGAAGAAGTGGGTGGCGGTTTGCCTATCTGGCTGCCAAATGGCGGACGCTTAAGATCAAAACTAGAGCAACTTTTATACAAAGCTCACCGCGACCGCGGCTACGAGCCAGTACGTGGTCCTGAGCTTTTAAAGGCTGACGTGTGGAGAAGAAGCGGCCACTACGCAAACTATAAAGAAAATATGTACTTTACAACGATCGATGAGACAGAGTATGGCATCAAGCCGATGAACTGCGTTGGTCACATCAAAGTTTATCAAAGTGATATCAGGTCTTACCGCGACTTGCCGCTTAAATTTTTTGAGTACGGCGTTGTGCATCGCCATGAGAAAAGTGGCGTGCTTCACGGACTTTTCAGGGTTAGAGAATTTGCACAAGATGACTCACATATCTTTTGTATGCCAAGCCAGATAAAAGAAAATATCCTAGAAATTTTAAAATTTGCTGGCACGATAATGGAAAATTTTGGTTTCCACTACGAGATGGAGATTTCAACCAAACCAACCAAAGCGATAGGTGGCGATGAAATTTGGGATACAGCTACAAAAGCGCTAAAAGAAGCCCTTGATGAAAATGGCTTTAAATACGGCATCGACGAGGGCGGCGGCGCATTTTATGGACCAAAGATCGACATTAAGATCACTGACGCGCTTAAGAGAAAGTGGCAGTGCGGTACTATCCAGGTTGATTTTAACTTGCCAGAGCGCTTTGATCTAGGCTACATCGATGCAAACAACGAAAGACAGCGCCCAGTAATGCTTCACAGAGCCTTGCTTGGCAGTTTTGAGAGATTTATAGGAATTTTACTTGAGCACACTGCTGGCGAGCTACCATTTTTCATAGCACCAACGCAAGTTGTCATCGTGCCTATTAGCGATGCGCATTTAGACTATGCAAAAGAAATTTCACGCGAGCTAAGAAAGATCAACGTCGATAGCGAGATCGCAAGTAAAAATGAGAGTTTAAATAAGAGAATAAGAACGGCAGAAAAACAAAGGGTGCCTATGATAGTTGTGCTAGGAGACAACGAAGTAGCGAACAAAAGCGTTGCGTTGCGCGACAGACAGGCTAGGACGCAGAGCGATATGAGCTTGGCGGAATTTATAAATTTAACGAAGGAGAAACTTAGTGAGGTACATTTTTGAGTAAGGAAAATGAAGTATTGCTCAATGAAGATATAAGGGCGAGAGAGGTAAGATGTGTAGGGGATGATGGCACTGCGTATGGTGTCATCTCAAGAGATGAGGCTTTAGAGATCTCAAATAAGCTTGGGCTTGATCTAGTGCTTATAGCGCCAGACGCGAAGCCGCCAGTTTGCAAGATAATGGACTATGGTAAATTCCGCTATCAGCAAGAGAAAAAGCAAAAAGAGGCTAAGAAAAAGCAAAAAACCATCGAGATAAAAGAGATAAAACTCTCTGTCAAGATCGCCCAAAACGATATAAACTA
>CAUSWS010000120.1:0-4934 GCA_963535265.1 uncultured Campylobacter sp.
TTGCCATCTGAGTTTGCCTCGTCTCTACTTAGTTTGCCATTTCTATCTTTGTCCTCATCGATAAGTACGTAGAATTTTGTGCCATTGCCGTTACCATCAGCATCAAGTAAGATATCGCTACCAGCTTCTACCTTATCAACGCCTGTTGTATCGCTAACTGTTGCAGTTACCTTGCTTGTTTTATCTTCCTTAAGAGGTACAGTATACTCAACAGCTTTATTGCCAACTACATTTAGACCATCTACTGTGATGTTACCATCAGCGTCTTTGTGGATAGTGTGACTTGTAGTAGTTGATGCGCCATTTTCTATACTTGTAGTTATCTTTAACACGTCACCATCTACAACGTTGCTTGGTAACTTAATAGTAGCTGTAGTCGTCTCTACTACATTGCCGTGGCTGTCCTTTGTAGCTTCATCTTTATTTAAAATTCCGTTATAGTCTGTATCCTTATCAAATATAACACTCATATCATTATGAAGCTTTTCAAGGGTAGCATGGTTTGTTACTATAGTTTTTGCAAAACCTTTAGCATCTGTAAATGTTGCTTGAGCCTCTGTATTTTTGCCTTCGCCTA
This sequence comes from uncultured Campylobacter sp., assembly GCA_963535265.1. Classification (GTDB taxonomy): domain Bacteria; phylum Campylobacterota; class Campylobacteria; order Campylobacterales; family Campylobacteraceae; genus Campylobacter_A. The sequence goes on from CAUSWS010000120.1 coordinate 578, forward strand.
TTACTATGCCTGATACTGTGATTTTATTATCATTATCAGCTGTTAGTGTTTGACCATCAGCTGCTTTTAGAGTGATAGTATTGTCACCATTTCTTGTGATAGTAAATTCTTTTTCTAAAGTTTTGCTGCCATCAGCTTTAACCTCAAGTATCATCTTGTCGCCAGTTATCACATTATTTGGCACTTTTACTTTTAGATCAGTCTTATGAAGATCGTGATCTTTCATACTCTCATCTCTTGTGATAGATGTATTAGCATCAACATCTTCGCCAAAGAAAATTCCAGAGTCATCAAGCTCTGTTACGCTTACACTATTTGTTCCAGTAGCACTTTGAACATCATCTTTATCGATGATAGTAGCTGAAATTTTAGTCTCAGCTCCCGTTAATGTACCAACATGATAAATTTTAAAGCCGTTGTCGCTTACTGCTACATTATTGCCATGCTCATCTGTTATCTTAACGCCTGAAGCATCTTTATGAATATGAAATGTAAGAGTTCTATCTTTAGTTGTGCCATCAAGCTGTGGCTCAGTGATCTTAACTTCGATCCTATCGCCATCTACTGCATTTTTAGGGATCTTGATAGTTGCAGTTGTTTTAAATTCATCACCATCACCAGCTGAAGCTTTCCTGCTCATAGTTTTTGAGTTATGCGCCTCATTAAAGATAACCTCAGGTGCTTTTACATGCTCTAAGCTAGCTGAAACTTCTGGCTCATTTATAGATGTATGTCTGCCTGGTGTCATATTTGTGATACTGGCTTTGATAGTGGTGTCTTGCCCGTGTCTTAGATCGAATCCTGGTACTTTAAATGAGTATTGATTAAAGCTCTCTTTTGTCAATGGGAAATTTTGTCCGCCATTGCCGATCTCAGTTACACTTGTTACCTCACCTTTATCATTCATATTTATAGTGAAATTTCTTGTATAAACACCATTTGTAGGCTCGTTTATAGTAAGTGTAACTATGTCACCATTGTCTATTTTGTTTGGAAGTCTTATAAGAGCCGTTGTCTCATTTACTTCATGCTCATCCATACTCTCTTGTCTTGAAATTTCATGAAGAGTGTCTTGCTCTATAAATTTCATCTCCATGTTTCTGCCGATAGGTGTTACACTATCTTTGTTAGAATCTTCACTTTTTCGAATACTATCATGAGTTTCCACATGAACTCTAGCAGTGTTTGTCACATCTGGAAATACTGGTAAAGATGTATTTACCTTATGGTTATCAACATCTGCTTGTATAAGTGACACTTCTTTCTTTGTATCTTGTTTTGTTAGTGGATCAGTATAAGTTATGACGATCTTGTCGCCAGCTACTACATCTTTTGGAAGGGTAACTTCGACAGTTGTGCTTCTGAAGTTGCTATCTTTGCTATTTTCTAAATCGTCTATGCGGCCATTATTATCGCGATCTTCAGTAAATGTTAAAGTTGGTCTTACATCTGGAGTAACATCATCAGTTGCTATACCACTCTTCCAAGTGTTAGAGTTTGAACTATCAGTAACATAAGCATCTACTTTTGAAATTTTGCCCTCAGCAACTGGCATATTATCTATCTTGTAGCCATTATTGATTATATTTTGATCGATAGTAACTTCTTTATTTTCAATAGTACCATCTGGTTTTGTTAATTTTACATGCAATTTATCACCAACGATCACATCTGTTACAGTTATTTTTACTGGGCTTGTATTTAAATCATTATGAGGAGAAGCGTTCTTGTCAAAATTTTCTGTATAAGTCAAAAATCCATCATTGTTAGTATCTTCTGTAAATTCAACGCTTACGCTTGATTTTGTAGGAGTTACGTGATCTTCACTGCTACCGCTAGTGTTGCCTTGGAAGTTTGTAACGCTTGCTTCTACTTTTGAGTTTTTACCTGGCTCTACAGGTGCATCTATTGGATAGCCATTAGTTATGATAGCTGGAGTGATGGTTATGTTTGTTGTTGTTTCATTACCATTTGGATTAGTTACAGTGACTTTTAGTATATCACCAGCTCTTACTGTGCCGTCATTTGGTACTGTGATAAGAACTTTAGATGTATTTATATCTGTATCATTTCTATGCTCTACTCTACTTAAAGTGTGGTTGCCATTTATATCATTTATAAATTTAACAGTCGGTGCACCAGGGATTATTGTAGGATTATTTGGAATAACAGGCGTAACAGGAGTTACAGGTGTTGTTGGTGTAACTGGGGTTACAGGTGTTACAGGGGTTGTTGGAGTAACTGGGGTTACAGGTGTTACAGGTGTCGCTGTACTACCATCTTCTCTATTAGAGTCACCATTTCCATCATTATAGCCGCCTATTGGGCTATCGTATGAAGCAAAAGCTCTATTTGCGTCAGTTAAATTTCTATAATTTTCATTGATATTTGAGTAGTGACCACCCTCGGCGAATCTAGCATCGCTTAAGCTAACACCATCTCCGCCACCAGCAGCTGCAGCATTTCCACCAGCAGCAGTTTCTTCAAGTTTTGTTAGATCTCCACCATTTAAAATAGCATTTTGCAAAGCACTTACATCAGCTAATCCATCACTTCCTATTGTATTTTGATTTAACGCTAATGTATCATCGCCTAGTATTGTAATCTCTTTGCCATTGTTTGCAACGATAGTTACTTTGTCGGCTGCGTCACTAGTTTTGATGCTTTCACCTATATAGACAATATCACCAACTTTTAGTTCTCTCGCATTTCCATTTTGATCGACTGCAACTGCCTTGCCCGTTAATGATTTTACCACTCCAGCTTCTCTTGCCATAAATTACTCCTTTAAAAATTTAATTTTTTATGAATTATATTAGATCATAATAATTTTGTAAATTGTACCTTGGTACGATAAAAAATACTTACTAATTATAAAAGAATAATATTATAATACAACTAGAGAAAAAATTTATATAAAGCCCTACTTTTGCCAAAAAATTTTCTTGCCAAAGCCTAGAGTATTGCTCGTAAATTTAACCTTTTCAAGGCTTATAGACCAAATTTTTGGATCCATCGCTTTTGCATAAAAAAATCTTTTAAAGTAAATTTCTCGCTCGCTTGCGCTAGCCTCTCTCATCACCCCTTGAAACTGCACGCCCTCTATCTTGCCAACGATCTTCGTATCAAGAGCGATGGTGCCAGCAACGAGCTTTGAGTTTTTTAAAAATTTGATATGTGAGCTCTCATCAGAGCTAGCCAGCAAAAGGCAAAAATTTAGCTCATCAAAGGCGTAAAATGCGCTAAAAGCGTAAGGCTGCCCATCTTCATCAATGACGCAGACACTTGCAAGGTGCATCTTTTTTAGAAATTTAACTATCCGCTCGTCCATCTAAATTCCCCTAAAAATGTCAAGAATGGTTTGAAATTTAAAGATGACTATGGCGATTATTAGCACCCAAAGCGTAAAAACAATGAGTTCTATTAGAGTAAATTTATCTTTTGCAACCTTTTTAAAAGCAAGCATTGTTAAAAATGCCCCAATAAAGCCACCAATTAACGAAAAATAGTGGATCACATTTACCTTTACGAAGCTTGGCAAAAGCCCTTTAAAAAATAGTGAAAACATTAAAATGGCAAGTAAATTTGCAAGTATCAAGTAGTAGCCAACGACTGGTAAAACTGGGCAAAGCCTAGCAAAAACAAAGCTTAAAACAGTGATAAGCATCAGCAAAAAGATCCTAGTCCCAAAACAACACATCGCCCATCCTTTTTTGACGCATTTTACAAAATTTTGCTTTATGAAATTAAAAATTTGCCGATTTAGCCTCAAAAGGATTTAAAAATGCAAACAAATTTTTACTCTCAAGGAAGCTACAACAACATGAGCTTTTCGATGAAAACTAGCTCAGGCGACGAGATAAGCTTTTCGATGTATGACAACAAAAATTTAGAGTTTTCAAGCCAGAAAAATGGCACTTTAAGCCAAAGAAGCCTAACTCTAACGCACGAATACGGCTACGAGTTTGCCTATAAAGGCAACGGCATAGATGAGCAGGATATGAAAGAGATCGAAGAGGCGATGAAGCAAATTCGCCCACAAGTTGATGAGTTTATGAAAAATGTCAAAGAGGGCGACAAGATCGCAGGTAGTAGCCAAAGCATAAGTGAGCTTTCAAACAAGATCAAGCAGATGTTGCCTGACGCAAAAGATCTGGATCACAAAAATTTCATAAATGACAATATGCTAAAGATGTTTGACGAACTTTTAGCTAAAAATGATGTAAATAAAAATCTACTAAGTGCGACAAAAAGGCTATTTGATACCTTGCTTGACGAGAGTAACAAGCTATCTTACTACGCATAAATTTAGGGCCTTTTGGCTCTAAATTTTAACTAGCGCCTCTCTTTGATAAAA
>CAUSWS010000121.1:0-4895 GCA_963535265.1 uncultured Campylobacter sp.
TGGGGCTCTTGTGTAGCCTTTTTTGATTATGTCGCTTCTCAAATTTGATCCTTTTTTTAAAATTTGAGAGGATTTTATCACATCTAAAGTATCAAAAATTTTAAAAGTTTTTACAAAATTTAAAAGAAAAATTTTAATAAGTTTTATAACGCAAATAGCACGTTAAATTTAACTTTCTCTTAAAAGATAAGACGTATAAAATGGAATTTCTCTTATTTTAATCAAAATGATATATAAAGTGATAACGTAAAATTATTATATATGTGTCACAAATATGAATTTAAAAAGCTTTGCTGTGCCTGGATATAATAATATACAAATCAAAAAATTAATCATAAGATATTGTTGAGATTAATTTATATCAAGAAGATACTTTGTTAATTTGTTTGCACTGAAGAAATCGGATATGTGCAAAGTAAAAAAACAAAAATTTACTCGATGAAGTAAATGAAACAATAGATTTTATATTTAGAACCTATAACAGAAATGGCGACACGAATAAGGCTTTAGAATATAAAAAGCTTAGTAGAGAAATTTTAAAAGATAAATTTAAATCGATCTTTTTAAAATTTGGCCAGATAGATGGGACTAGTTTTAAGAGTGCGATCCTTGCAAATGAGGAAGCAAAAGAGCTAGACGAAGATGTAAGCTTGCTAGAGCTAGAGCGAGCGATAAATTTTGACCTAACTATCCTCAAATAAGAAATTTATAAATTTCAGCATAATAACTAATACACTCGGTGTGAGAATGGGGCTTACACCAAATATTATGCTGATAAAATTTTTATTTCATGGATTTTTGTAAGAGTTATTTAAAATTTAGGAGCAAAAGCCCCTAAATTTTAGTTATTTGCGTCAAATTTCTTAAGAGAAAAGAGAACAAATTTGTAGCTAATAAATAGCGTTACTGGCCAAAGTATCAAAAAAATTCCTGCTTCTAACATCTTTTATCCTTAGTATGCGTGATGATCGTTTTTGATCTCATCTTGCGTGATCTTCTTGCTATCTATCGCTCTCCAAACTATGACGATATAAGCAAGTACGAAAGGCACTAGCAAGCTAACATATGCCATAACGCCAAGTGTGTAGTGGCTTGAGCTTGCATTTTTGATAGTTAGCGAGCTAGAAAGATCGCTAAATGACGGATAAAATGCAGTGCCATTTAGTCCTGTTATCAAAAATAGTGCAGTCACAGCTAGCGTAACGCCAACGCCGTAAGCAAAAATTCCACGAATGCTTTTTGTAAATGCCCCTTGGAAAATTCCAACAAGCACCAAAAGAACGCCAACAAGAAGTAATATGCCAGCGATAGGCATCTCGATTAAATTTATAGCGTATTTGTAAGCAACAAGGCTAACTACGCCGTTTGCGTCGTATGCAAAGCCATCTTTTGTAAGTATCCACGCAAGAAATCCTAAGAAAAATGGCAAGAATAGCACGGTGTTGATAATTAGCTGTTTTTTAGCGTTTTGTATAAATTCGCCATCAGCAATGTTGTTCATAAGATATAAGCAGCCGCCTATGCGAGATAGGAAAAACATCGCTATGCCAAGCAAGTACAAGTAAGGATTTGATAAAGCTTCAAGACCACGAAATGGAGTCTTCCACTCGACAAAGTTGTGCTCATTTAGCACAAAATCACTACCGCTAAAAAATGTACTAACCGCCATGCCGATAAGGATAACGCCAAGCGAGCCATTTATGAAAAGGAAAATTTCATAAGTTCTAGCGCCCAAGAAGTTATCAGGCTTTTTGCGGTACTCGTAGCTTACAGCTTGGATGATAAAGCAAAATAAAATAGCCAGCCAAACCCAGTAAGCACCACCAAAACTAGTAGCGTAAAATAGCGGGAACGCCGCAAAACACGCGCCACCAAACATAACAAGTGTTGTAAATGTAAGCTCCCATTTTCTACCGATAGAATTTATGAGCATATCTTTTTTAAGTTCGTCCTTACCAAGGCTAAAGATGAGTGTTTGACCGCCTTGAACAAACATCATAAACACCAAAAGTCCGCCAAGAAGGCTAACTATAAACCACCAATAAATTTGTAAATTTTCTAAGCTTAAACTATGCATGGTCGTTAAATCCTATCTTTATTTGCTTAAGCATGATTTTGATCTCGGCAATCAGCAAGACCGTAAATAAAACAGCAAATAACATAAATGAAATTTTGACATTTGAGTCAGATAAATTTGTAGCTCCTACGCCAACGGTCATGAGATCTTGTATTACCCAAGGCTGACGGCCGACCTCTGTTACTATCCAGCCAGCCTCAGCTGCGATGTAGCCAAGCGGTATGGTAAAGAGGCAGATCCACAAAAAGGCTCTTATGTTTTCAAATTTATATTTTTTTGAAAGATTTAGATAGAGCGTAATAGCAAAAAGAGCTATGAAGTAAGTGCCAAGCGCTACCATGATGTGGAAGCTATAAAATGTAAGCGCAACTGGTGGCACAGCATCTTTTGCGTCTTTAAGATAGCCATATCCTAAGAAATTTAGATTGCTCTCTACATTTGAAAGTGAGCTTTTCATCAAGCTCTCGTCATTTGCTTTTTTAGCCTCTTTGTAGTTTTTAAGAGCTTCGATAGCTACTTTACCCTTTGCCATCTTCTCTTCTACGCTTATTAGATTGTGCTCGCTGTTGCCATAAAGCAGGTCATTTATGCCTGGTGTAAATGAGTCAAGCTCTCTGTTTGCCATGATACCAAGTGCGTAAGGTACTTTTATCTCAAGTAAAAAGGCATCGCTCTCATCGCCAAGCTTTTTAGCTGGGTTTAAAATACCAGCTGCAACTAGGCCAGCATTTTGCTCACCCTTGTAAAGTCCCTCCATGGCTGCAAGTTTCATAGGCTGCTTTTGAGCTGCAAGATATGCGCTCTCATCACCGCTAAGTAGTAAAAATGCTGAAGTGATAAGACCAAATGCGCTAGCAACGACGATACTTTTTTTAGCAAGCAAGATGTGGCGTTTTTTTATCAAAAACCAAGCAGAAATTCCTATCACAAAAATAGCTGAGATAGTGTAGCCGCTAGTTACTGTGTGTAAAAATTTAGTGATACCAAGTGGATTTAGCGCGACTTCGAAGAAATTTTGCATCTCCATTCTAGCGGTGTCTGGGTTAAATTTCATGCCTATTGGATACTGCATCCAGCCATTTGCGATCAATATCCAAAGTGCGCTTAAATTTGAACCGATCGCAACAAGCCATGTTGAAAGCAGGTGAAATTTCTTACTAACCTTTTCCCAGCCAAAAAACATAATGGCAAAAAATGTACTCTCCATGAAAAATGCGAGTAGCCCTTCTATCGCAAGCGGAGCGCCGAAGATATCGCCGACAAACCAGCTATAATTCGCCCAGTTTGTACCAAATTCAAACTCCATGATGATACCAGTAGCCACACCAATAGCGAAATTTATACCAAAGAGCTTTAGCCAAAATTTCGTTATCTCAAGCCAGGCTTTGTCACCAGTTTTGACATATATCGTCTCCATAATGGCGATGATAAAACTTAGCCCCAACGTAAGCGGGACAAACAAAAAGTGGTAAATGGCAGTCAGCGCAAACTGAGCCCTAGACCAGTCAACAAAATCCATCTCAGACATTTTATTCCTTTATTAAATTACGAATTACAAATTCGCTTTTTTCTTCGTCGGTTTGAAATTTGGTATTAAGAGTTTCATCAAAGATAAAGACCTTTAATATCCCAAACATAATGATAAGCTTTATCGCTATGAGAAGCCATAGTTTCTTGCCTATTTTCATATTTTTAAAGCCGTCTATATATAAAGAGGCGATGTTTTTTAAGCAGTTTTTAATCATGATGTCAAAGTCTATAACAAAAAAACTTAAAGAATAATTTTTAAAAATTGCACGATTAATGCCTTACTAAATATTTAAGGGGTATAATCGGCAGATTAAAAAATAACTAAAGTTAAGGAAAATTTGATGGCAAAAGAGACGAAGTATATTTTTATCACAGGTGGCGTTTTAAGCTCACTTGGAAAAGGCATCGCAGCTGCGTCTATCGCGACATTACTTAAAAATTCTGGCTTAAATGTGAGTGTTTTAAAAGCTGACCCATATATCAACGTAGATCCTGGTACGATGAGCCCGCTAGAACACGGCGAAGTCTTTGTCACAGACGATGGCGCGGAGACAGACCTAGACCTTGGTCACTACGAGAGATTTTTAGATGAGAGCCTAAGTCAGGACAATAACTTCACAACAGGCAGAGTTTATAGCTCAGTTATCGAAAAAGAGCGACGTGGCGACTACCTTGGAAAGACTATACAAGTGATCCCTCACATCGTTGGCGAGATAGTTAATCGTATCAAAAAAGCAGGCGAGGGCAAAGATGTGCTCATCGTTGAGATAGGCGGAACCGTTGGCGACATCGAGGGACTACCATTTTTAGAGGCGATAAGAGCTTTAAGAGTAGAAGTTGGTAAAAAAAGAGCGCTAAATATCCACCTAACACTTGTACCATTTATCAAAGTAGCTGGCGAGCTAAAGACAAAGCCAACCCAGCATAGCGTAGGTGAGCTAAGACGCATCGGCATAAGCCCAGATATCATCATATGCAGATCTGAAATGCCACTAAACCGCGAGCTAAAAGATAAGATCGCAGCAAGCTGTGGTGTGGAGAAAAACTGCGTCATAGAAAGCTTAGATAGTGCAAGTATCTATCAAATTCCACTTTCATTTTTAAAGCAAGACATCCTAGTGCCGATCGCTGAAAATTTAGGCTTTGGTGAGCTAAAACCAGACATGGCAAACTGGGATAGCCTAGTAAAAAGGATCATCGCCCCAACAAACGAAACAACAATCGCCTTTGTAGGCAAATATATCGATCTAAAAGAGAGCTACAAGAGCCTAACTGAGGGCATCATCCA
>CAUSWS010000122.1:0-4866 GCA_963535265.1 uncultured Campylobacter sp.
CAAAGAAATTTATATGAAATTCATCCTCGACTGCCTTGATATTAAGCCCAAAATTGCTCATCAAACTCATAATAACACTTTTTCTAAGCAAATCTTCATCGCTTAGATAAATTCCCTTTGCATATGGCAACTTTCCGCTATCGATCGCTTTTTCGTACTCATCCATATCTTTATGATTTTGCGCGTAGTGTCTTTTGCACTCGCCGATGCTTGTCACACCAATGCCAATGAGATCAGCGCCACCTTTTGTCGTGTAGCCTTGGAAATTTCTATGCAAAGTGCCATTTGCCAAAGCGCCAAAAAGCTCATCATTTGGCTTTGCAAAGTGATCCATACCTATCATTTTGTAGCCATTTTTAGTTAAAAACTCAGCTGTAAATTTTAAAATTTCAAGCTTAACTTCTGGATTTGGCAGGGTTGTCTCATCAAATTTACGCATCGACTTTTTTATCCATGGCACGTGAGCATAGTTAAATACCGCAAGCCTATCTGGATCAAGCGTGAGAGCCAGCTCAAGCGTCTTTTTAAAGCTCTCTAGGCTTTGATATGGCAGGCCGTAGATCAGGTCCATATTGATTGATTTTATGCCTTTTTCTCTAGCCATTTTTACGGCATTTTGAGTGATCTCATAAGGCTGAATTCTATGAATTTCTTTTTGCACCTTCTCATCAAAATCTTGCACGCCGTAGCTTATGCGGTTAAAGCCGTGAGATATGAGCACATCAAGCTGTTCGTTTGTCAAAAATCTCGGATCTATCTCGCAGCTTATCTCAGCCTCTTTTGAGAAATTTCTAAATTTAGCTTTTATGAGTTTGATGATCTCATCAAGTTGTTCGGCATTATAAAATGTCGGAGTGCCACCGCCAAAGTGCATCTGCAAGACCTCGGTGCTTGTATCTAGGTGTCGAGCTAAAATTTCAAGCTCTTTTTCTATATATCTTATATATCTCTCTTTGCGGTCCTCTTTGCTCGTGTAGATGACATTACAGCCACAAAAATAACAAGCGCTCCTGCAAAATGGCAGGTGTAAATAAAGTGAAAGTGGCCTTTTTTTATCGCGGTTTTCAAGCTCTTTTATATAAGCCTCATAGCTAAATCTATCACTAAACTCCGGCGCTGTCGGATAGCTCGTATATCTTGGCCCCGGCCTTGAATACTTCACATACGCACTAAAATCAATCATCTGCCCTGCTCCTTGCCATTTGGATCATCTCTTTTATATCTACAAATAAATTTGGATGCTCTTTTTTGATATTTTTTACCAGCTTATCAAGGTCGATGTTAAACTGCCTGCTCTTTTTATCGTGAGCGATCTTTTTGATCTCATCCATCGCAACCACCCAAACATCGCTAAAATCAACTGGTATATTCTGCCAGATCGTCTTTTCAAGCCTTAGGTCAAAATTCTCTTTTTGCGACCCTTTTAATGCCTCTATCAAAGCTGAGAGCGATTGTACTGAAATGACCGTGTGTAAATTTTGATTTTCATCAATGCCAAACCACGGCTCTTTCGAGTCCCAAGAGCCACTTTTTAAATTTAAGATATGCTCGTTTGGATTTTTCGTTGAAACTATCTCAAAGACCGTTTTTTCAGGCTCGCTTAGCCCAAGGTTATTACCGATCTCATCTATCTCATCATATATATTTTTCTCTTCACTCATATTCTTCTCTCATCTAACCAGACCATCACGCCCTTTTGTGCATGAAGTCTATTTTCCGCCTCGCTAAAAATTTCATCCGCGTGCCTCTCAAAGACCGCCTCGCTCACCTCGTAGCCTCTATAAGCTGGCAAGCAGTGCAAAAATATCGCATCTTTTTTAGCTAAGCTCATCAAATTTTCATCCACGCAGTATCCAGCAAAGTCTTTTAGCCTCTTTTCTTTCTCGGCCTCTTGCCCCATAGATACCCAAGTGTCCGTAGTCACTACATCGGCACCATTTACAGCTTCTTTTATATCGTTTGTGATAAAAATTTTCGAACCTGAAATTTTTGCGTTTTCATTAGCCATTTTTAAAATTTCAGCGTCCGCCTCATAGCCTTTTGGCGTGGCGACCCTTAGTTCAAGGCCAAGTTTGCTTGCTAGCATGAGCCACGAGTGGGTCATGTTGTTGCCGTCTCCTACGTAGGCGACCTTCTCGCCGGCGCTAAATTCTAGCATAGTTAGATAGTCTGCCATGAGCTGCACTGGGTGAAATTTATCGCTTAGCCCGTTTATCACTGGCACGCTTGAAAATTTAGCAAATTCTTCTAGCGTCTCGTGACGATCAACCCTAAGCATCGCCATGTCGCACATCCTGCTTATCACTCTAGCGGTGTCACGGATCGGCTCGCCGCGGCCTATTTGTATATCATTTTTGCTTAAAAATAGCGCATATCCGCCAAGCTCATGCATGCCCACATCAAAGCTCACCCTAGTTCTAGTCGAGCTTTTTTCAAATATCATCGCAAGCTTTTGATCTTTAAGATATGGCTTAAATTCTCTAGCCTTCGCCTCTTTTTTGATCTTGCGAGCTAAATTTATCATCTGCTCGATTTCATCTTTACTAAAGTCATTTAGCGTCAAAAAGTGCCTCATCTTAGCCCCTTAAAATTTTAGCCGCTTCTTTTGCATGATAGGTGATGATCAAATTTGCCCCTGCTCTTTTAAAGCCGATCAAGGTCTCCATCATAACGCGCTCATAGTCGATGATACCAGCTTTTGCGCCAGCTTTTAGCAGTGCGTACTCGCCGCTTACGTTATAGACGCAAAGTGGTAGAAGTGTTAAATTTCTTAGCTCTCTAACGACGTCAAGATAGGCAAGCGCTGGCTTTACCATCAAGATATCAGCGCCTTGCGCTTCGTCCTGCAAGCTCTCATTTATAGCTTCAAGGCGGTTTGCACTGTCCATTTGGTAGCTCTTTCTATCGCCAAAGCTAGGTGCACTTTGCGCCACGTCGCGAAATGGATCGTAGTAGGCTGAGGCAAATTTAGTTGAGTAAGCCATCACTGGTAAATTCTCATAGCCATTGCTATCAAGTGTCTCTCTTAGCGTTGCGATGATGCCATCCATCATGCCGCTTGGTGCGATCATGTCGGCGCCATTTTGAGCGTGTATCAAGGCTTGTTTTGCTGAAATTTCAAGCGTTGCATCGTTGTCTATTGTGTTATGTACGTGATCGATTATGCCGCAGTGGCCGTGGTCTGTGTATTCGCAAAAGCAAAGATCGGTGACGACTACTAAATTTGGAAATTTATCTTTTATGGCTCTAAGTGCAGTTGCGATGATGCCATCATTACTTAGTGCGTCGCTGCCAACGCTATCTTTTAGGCTTGGTATGCCAAATAAAATGATCGATTTTATGCCTAAATTTACTATTTCTTCGCACTCTTTTAAAATCTCATCGATACTCATATGATAAACACCTGGCATCGAAGCGATCTCGTTTTTAACGCCTTTGCCCTCGACCACAAAGAGCGGATAGATGAAGTCATTTACGCTAAGGCTAGTCTCTCTTACCATCTCTCTTAAAGCTGGATTTATTCTTAATCTTCTAAAACGTTTAAACATATTTTTTCCTTTTCTTTGTTAAAATGCGTGATTTTTAGCTAGTTTAGCACAGTTGGAGTAAATTTAAAATGAAAATAGAAATTTCAAACGCCGCAAATCTACCCTCAAGATTTGGCACTTATAAGGTTCAAGCCTTTAAAGAAGGGGCAAAAGAGCACCTCGTGATCTACAAAGAGCCTTTAAGCGAAGTGGTAAATCTTAGAATCCACTCTGAGTGCCTAACTGGCGATGCTATCGGAAGCCTAAGGTGCGACTGCCGCGACCAGCTCGAAGTGAGCCTAAAATATATCGAAGAAAATGGCGGCATGGTCATCTACCTGCGTCAAGAGGGCAGAAATATCGGGCTTTTAAACAAGATAAATGCCTACAACCTCCAAGACAAGGGCTTTGACACGATAGAAGCCAATCACCAGCTAGGTTTTAAGGCTGATGAGAGGACGTATGAAGTGGTTGATTTTATCCTAAATCACTACGGCATAAAAGAGGTAAATTTACTCACAAATAACCCATTAAAACTTCACGGACTAAGCTCAGTAAAGATCGTAAAACGTGTGCCTATCGTCATAAAACCAAATAAATTTAACGAAGGCTACTTAAAGGTCAAAAAAGAGCAAATGGGGCACATCTTGTGATGAAAAATGAGCTCTGTTTGCCAGCTTATTTTGATGAAAAAGTAAAGGCTTACGCTCAAATTTTTGCTAAATTTAACAAAGTTCATAGCTTAAGCAACTATAAAGATATAAGCGAGCAGGTGCTTGATAGCGTAAAGCCACTTGAGATTTTTGACCTAAGTGCCAAAACGGCGATAGATGTTGGTAGCGGAGCTGGCTTTCCAGCGATATTTTTAGCGCTTGCTATGCCTCAAACAAAGTGGCATCTTTTTGAGCCGATAGCTAAAAAGTCATCGTTTCTAAGCTACGCTAAGATCGAGCTTGACATAGAAAATTTAGAAGTTCATAGCCAAAAGATCGAGCTTGCAGATAAATTTATAGCTGATCTCATCACCTCAAGGGCGCTTAGTAAGACAAAAGAGCTTATAAAAATTTGCGAGGGATTTTACGATGAAAATACTAAATTTCTCATCTACAAGGGCTCAAGCGTCATGGAGGAAATTTTAGGCATAGAGGCGCAAATTTATAATGAAAAAAACAGAAATTACATATTTTTTAATCTAAAAAATCAAGGGGAGATACGTTGAAATACTTGCTTTTTGTAGCGATTTTGGTTGCGATTTACATCATATTTTTTAAAAATAGAAAAAAAAGCGACAAGATAAGCACCAGTAACTTCGAAGAGTGCAGCAAATGCGGTGTCTTTA
>CAUSWS010000123.1:0-4860 GCA_963535265.1 uncultured Campylobacter sp.
CTAGCTTTTGCGCTAACGTTTGGTAAATTTTCTTCTATCTGAAATGCGATCGAGCCTGCGTAGGCCGAGCAGTACCATTTGTCGTACTCTGCGCTATCAAGGTTGTCTAAATTTCGTCTAGCCTTTAGCGATAGGTCGTTTTCTGGGATCGTCATGGCTGAGACTTCAGCTTTTGTGTATAAGCCAGCGTGTCCTGATAGATCGCCAGCAAGCTTAAGTGAGCCTATTAGCTTATGCATCTCGTCGCCTGCACCCTTTAAGATGCCAACTACGCTAACCTCTCTTGTGCCATTTTTGCCAGCAAGGCTAAGCTTGTCGCCAACTTTTAAATTTTTAGCCTTTGCAAGCTCATCTCCTACTAAAATTTCATCCATGCTCTCATCTTTTGGCCAAGCGCCCTCAACACCCCAAAATCCATACAAGCTCTTTACGCCTGTGCTAAATTCTGGCTCATCTTTTAGACCAATATTTTTATCAAAATATGTTCCCTCAAAGCTAAATTCATTACCTTTTTCATCTTTAACCTTTGTCTCTAGAAACGGCGCAAAGGCAACGATATTATTTCTCCAAAAGATCTCTTTTATCTTATAAAGATCAGTCTCTGGGAGCAAATTTTGTGATTTTAGTGGGGTGAAATTTTTACCCTCGATCTCGATGCTTAGGCTCTCACCGCGTGGTAAAACGACGATATTTGAGCCATAGCCTCTAAGCTCGCTTGCCACTTGATCGCCAATTTTTAGCGTGATATTTAGCATGCAAGCTATCAAAAGAGCAGCTAGCAAGATGGTGATAAACGCCATCGTCTTTTGCACCTTTGAGCCCGTGATCGAGCTTTTTATCATTCTTAGTTGCATATTTTTCATTTTAACGTTCCATTTGTTTCTACATATTTTTCTGGATTTGCTTCAAATTTCGCCTGAGTTTCGTTGCTCTCAAAGAAATATGTGCGTCCGTAGTATAAATATGATCTTGAATCAAGATTGCTCACCTTTTTACGGCTTACAGGATCAAGCACCATCTTTTCAACGACCTTACTAAAGTAGTTTGCCCCTGCGACGATCGTTTTATAATCAACTATGATATTTTTACCATCAAAGGTAAATGCCATAGGTATCGGGTTACAACCACCCTCTTTACCAACTGACGGTAAGAAAATTCTAACATTACAAGAGATACAAATAAGGTCATTACCTTTTTTTATGTAGCCCATATCGCCACAAATCATGCACGAGTCAAAGACGATGACAGGAGATGGGCGGTCGCTAAAGCGGTTTAGCAAGAAAAATCTTATCTGCTTGCCCTCATCTGTGATGTAGGCAAATCTGTGAAGTTCATTATCTTTTAACATATCAACATCAAATATAAATTTATCTCCCACTGGCTCAACCAAGACTGGCTCTGAAATTTGAGGTGGGCGAGATGCGTAAAGATCAAAATAAAGTGAGAAGCCAAGTGCTATTAAAACGCTGCAAAATGCAAATTTTGCATTGTCAAAGACATTTTCTCTAATAGCTTTTGTAAAGCGGTATTTTATAGAGCCAAACGTGTTCTTATCGATACTTTTTGGCATAAAGCAAAGTGCGATGATGCATAAAAGTAGGATCACTGCTATGTAAAAATAGGCACTAAATTCTGTGACGTAGATGCCTTTTGCGCTGATAGATAAAATTTGAGAATTTAGCTCGCTATTTATCTTTAAAGCGCCTGCACGTAAAAGCTCGAGTGCAGTTTGTGAGCCTCTATCAACTAGTAAAAAGACTAATGTGATAAGAGCTAAAATTTTAGCTATTGATGATGGTATGCTAGCTTTTAAATTTGAAATAAAGAAAAATAAAAATAGTATCAAGATCATCGCAAAGATCATCAAAAAGAAGCTTATGACTGAAAGTGTGTCAAGCAGCTCGCCACCAAATAGCGGGAACAATGCGCTACTTGAGCTATAACCAAAACCAAAGCCGATGCCTAAAATAAAAAATGTTACGATTTTTGCTATCTTAAGCTCGAAAAATATCCATAAAATGCTAATTAGTAGAAAAACCAGCGTTACAGAATCTATGAAAATTTTAAACTGGTCATCAACAAGCGCATGACGAGCAGCTTTAAAGATAAGCACACCAGCAACAACGCCAAGAAATGATGGTAAAAAGATCGTTTTTAAACTTTTACCATTGTTATTTAAGGCAGCAAAAAGCATAAATCCAAGGAGGGCTAAAAAGACCTGATAGAAGTAAATTGACATAACTAAACCCTATGAGAATTTTTAAAAAGGGGCGAGAACGCCCCAAAGTGATTATTTAACAGGACCACCTGTCCATTGAAATTTATAAGTTGTTGTGAAAGGCTCAAACCATTTACCAACACCAGTCTCTTTGTCAGCGTGGCGACCAAAGCCTTGTTTTTCTGGGTTGTCGATGTGGAATTTAAGCTCATAGTTACCAACACCTGTATCCATTTTTACGTTAGCACCGTAGTGTGGGCCATCGCTTGCAACCATAGGCATAAATGTACCTTTTTTAGTTTTACCATTATCAAGGTTTTTTAGCTCATAGTTGATCTTTAGATATGGGATCCACTCGCCTTCGCCAAAGCCGTTTTTGTTGCCTTTTACAGCGTGGATGTCAGCTTCTAGGTGAAGATCAGCTAAGCTTGGAGCTAGATCAACGCCTTTTGGCTCCATGTCGATTGGCTCAAGATAAACAGCAGCTATCTCCATGCCATTAGCCTCTACAGGCTCGCCGATTGGGTGCTCTCCAGCAAGTGCAAAACCAGCTGCTAAGCTTAATGCTAGAGCTGAACTAAGAATTTTATTCATATTCTCTCCTTTAAATAAAATTAATTTTTATTTTGTTTTGATTTCATGATAACGATGCCTATAACTAGGGCAAGCACCATAATGATTTGAGGCACTAGGCTCTCGTAGTATGGCATAAGTCCTAGCCAGTCTCTCATCCAGTCAGGGAAGCTAAGTCCTTTTATGATAGTTGGGATGAAAATTTTGCCCTCAACTAGCTCGCCAACGCCCTTGCCAACAAAGACGATCGACATGTAAAAGATGATAGCTGATGTAAATATAAAAAATGGCTTAATAGGAATTTTAATAGCGAAAATTTTAAATAAGAAATAGACTATTAAAAGAACGATAAGACCTACAACAAAGCCAGCTGCGATCATTGAGTAGCCAGCTGAGTCTTTTGCGTCAAAGATAAGCGCTTGATAAAATAGCACTGTCTCAGCGCCCTCTCTAAATACCGCTAAAAATACAGTCCACCAAAGCGCTGTGCTTGAGCCACTTGAGATAGACTCAGATACATGTGATTTGATGTAGTCGTTCCATTTTTTAGCGCCAGCATTTGAAAGAAGCCAGAAGCCAACATAAAATAGAAGTCCCACTGCAACAAGCATCGTGATGCCTTCCATAAGCTCTCTTTTTTGACCTGCTGCCTCGCCAAAGATGATGTTCATTATCCAAGCCATAACAAAGCTTAAGATGACAGCTACGCCAACTGAGCTATATACGACCTTGCCCATAGATTTTGCATTGCCAGTTTTTACAAGGTATGCAACGACGGCTGCAACGATGATAAGAGCTTCAAAACCCTCTCTTAAGATGATAGTTAGAGCCCAGATAAATAGCGTCCAAGGTGAGCTTGAACCGCTGGTTTTCTCAAGTGCAGCTGCTAGCTGAGATGACATCTTGCTTGCACTCTCTTCAAGTGTTTTTTCATCTGCACCTGATTTCATAAGGGCTACAAGGTTACCAAATGTAGCTTCGATAGCTGTTTTTAAATTTACATCTATCGCACCTACTTTGTTCTCCATGCCGCTACCTTCAAACTCATCAAAGTAGATATCTTGGATATCGCCCATAGCTTTAGCGCTATTGCCACCTTTATAAAGCGCGATGGCTGCTTGAATTTTGTCATTTATGTTTTTAACAGTTTGAGTGTAGTCTGTGCCGCTATCTTCACTGCTATCGCTAGATGCTGCACTACTCATATCAACTTTTGCTAGTTTTACTGTCTCAGCTGGGAGTTTAGCGATAGCGTCATACGCTAGCTTTTTGATCTCTTCTAGCTTTGTTTTAAAATCATCTTTTGTTATGCCATTTGCGATGCCGTTTATTGCTTCACCCATCTTTCTTTGGATGTCAGCATCTATGCTTTTGCCATTTTCTATATATTGGCGAACGGCGATTTCAAGTTGAGTGTTTCTATAATCATTAAATTTAGCATCTTGGATAGAATTTTTAGCATCATCTTGTTTGTCACCCTCGTAGCTTGATATAGCTTTATCAAGAGTAGCTGATAAATTTTCAAATGCCACCTTCCACTCAGGGATAAATTTAGAAGTGTCATAACTAGTTGCAGCAGCTTGTGCTGGAGTGTCTGAGTACTCACCAACAAGCTTATGTCCGTTTAAAATAACTGGCAGAACTTCAGCTATTTCGCTATTTATCTGATCTATTCTTTTTTGCACGTCATCTGGTGCTTCGCCAGCTTTTATCGCCTTTCTGATCTCGCCAAACTGCTTCTCCATAGAGTAAGCTTTTTTCTGACCTAAATTTATTCTGATGCCAGCTTCGACATCTTCAAATAGACCAAAATAAGCATTTTGAGTATCGCTAACTGCTTGCTCGACATTGCCAGCTCTATACTCTGTTATTACTTTTTGTAATGACTCTTTTATCTGAGCTGCGACTTGTGTGTAGTCGTCATTTTTTGCCACAAGCCAGATAGGCAGTAGCATGATAAGCATAAATTTAAAAAATTTATTCATTAATTAAACCACCTGTGAGATTATTTTAAAGCGAGATATTACCAAGACTTTACTTTGATTAAAATAAAAACGATTATCATAAAA
>CAUSWS010000124.1:0-4846 GCA_963535265.1 uncultured Campylobacter sp.
AATTAAAATTTAAGGGCATTTTATGCAAATAAGATAAATTAACCCGTTTTTTAATATCTCTTTAAATTTATCTTTGATCTTGCAAGCTAGCGTTTTCATCTAGCTCTTCAAGGCTCTCGTTATCATCTGTGTAGCTATTTTCATCAAAATTTTCATCTCTACTTCTTTTTTTGCCATTTGGTGTGGTGATGATATCTTTTAGCCTTGCCCTACCATCATCCATCACCATCAAAACAGCAACAGCATCCACATCTTGATCCAACATCTCTTGCTCGGTTTGCTGTGCCTTTTTAGTTGGCATATAAAACTCTTCAATGCCATATTTTACAAATGAATATCCATCAAATTTACCAGCTAGAAAAAGAGCGTCTTTTGGCTTAGTAAAGCTAAATTTATCAAAAGCGTAAGTGGCATTAGCGTCTTGCTTTAAAATGGCGTAAATTTCATCATTTTTTGTGAAATTTCCATCATATACATCTATCTCCATGCCAGTTTTTTCATCAAATTTATACCGCTGTAAATTTGAAAAGTCATAGCTTAAGCTCATGTAGTTTCCGCGAAAGAGATCCCTTGGATCATAAAGATTTACCCTCACTTTTACCTCTTTTCCAAGATAAAGTGGCATGAGTGCGTATGCGAGCATCGCAATTATTAGTAAAATTTGAAAGATTATGGCTAGTATTAGTGATCTTATCTTCATTTTTTGCCTCCTTTTTTAGCAGCAACTGCGAGCACTACGAAGGCAAAGATGATAAATAGCGCCGTAGCCCCTAAATAATCGCCTATTAGCTCAAAGTATCTAACCACCGCAACCAAGAATATCATACAAAGCCCAAGCGCAAGCTCGCCATTTTTGATAAGCACGGCTGCAACGATGATATTTGCTAGCGAGAAGAAGATATTTGCATATCCCACACCCAGACTAAAGACAAATGGCAACGCAAAGAGTATCAAACCAAGAAACAAGCCACTTTTGTTTTTCTCTTTGAAAAATAGCGCAATGCTAGCGATGCTAAATACGGCAAAAACCTTGCCAAAGCTACTATAAAAAAATGCTTTTGCAAACCAAAATTTATCTTCTTCTAGCTCGTAGATATCGCCATTTGCATAAGCTATTAGGCAAACGATTAAGATGACGATGCCAAGATACTTGCCAAAGCCTTTTACAAGGTGCGCTAGCCTATCTCTAAAGCTAGCTAATGTGCTAAAGAGCGCGACAAGTAAAAGCGCGTATGAGAGCGATAAAGTAGCAGCCATCGGCGCTCTAAACATAAGATCATAGCCATAAAATTCGTTAAACCCACTGATCCTAGCGCAAAGTGAAACGATGTAGAAAAATATATCCGCTAAAAGCACAATCGCAAGAAATACTGAGTCGCTTTTATAAAGCGTGTAGGCACCAAGGGCTATAAAGACGATAAATTCATAAGCAAACTCGCCGCCCATGCCCTTTAAAACAAACCAGATCGTAGCAAAAACGAGGCTTTGGGCCACTAGCAAGGCCTTTTTGCTAGCAAAAGAGAGAGCCATAGCTCCAACGCTCCAGAGCAAAACTCCACCGCTTGGCTCGTCGCTAATATTATAAATTTGAGCGATAAGCGCTATGGCTGCTCCGTAGCAGAAATTTCCCAAAAAGAGCGTAGCCGTGCCTAGCTTGTCTTTGCCCTTTTTAAGATAATAAACTCCACCAAAATTTAAAAGAGCAAGCACTCCAAAGATGATGACAAGGCGCCCCATCCTTGGTATCTCCTCCCAGTAAGCTCCAACTAGCGTAAAAAATGCCAGCGCGAAAAAGAGATAAGCAACCAACTTTAAGATAAAGCTAGTCTTTTCGCTATGAGCGTTTAGATCTATTTCATATAAATTTGCTATCTTTAAAGCGGTGGCCTTATCGACCACATCCTCTTTTTGCCAGCGATCTAGCTCTTTGGCTAGAAAATTTCTATTGTAAAAATTCATCTTTCATTCTCTTTAAATGACATTTTTTTGTGGCTAATGATAGCATACAAGCGACAAAAATGCCAGAACAAAAATAAAGCAAAAAAAGGGAGAAATTTAAAAAGCCAAAAAACTTGGGCGGGCTTTTGCAAATTTAGCTTTAGCCAAAGCCCAAGTAAAAAACAAACGGTCATCAAACTTTCGCCACAAAAAAGATATCAGGCAAGCAAGAAATAGCAAAACCCAATAACAATTTGCAAAAATGGATCACAAAAACTGCTAAAAAACTAACAAAAAGACAAAATAAGACAAGCTTCGCAGCCAAGAAAGCGCTGCTAGCTATTTACAAAAATTCTAAATTAAGAGCCAAAAAAGCTTTTAGCTTAAAATTTAGGCACAGCAGCCTTTGTAAGTTTAGAAAACTTAACACCCTTTAAGCCAGCAATCCTATCAGCAAAGCGCTCTATCTTGCTAGCCTCACCTCTTATCGAGATCGTTTCTAAGCAGTTGTGGTGATCGACATGAACGTGATTTGTGCAGATGATCTTCACATCAGAGTCATGCTCGATATCCATTTTTTTATTCACCAAATCGTTGTGATGATGCACATAAATGAGCGTCAAAACCCCAATCAACTCCTCGTTAGCGTCCTTCCAGCTGTCGCTTACGATCTTTTCACGGATCAAATCCCTTGTAAATTCACTCCTAGAAGCGTAGCCTTGTTCGCTAACTTTTCTATCTAGTTCGTCTAGTAATTGACTAGGCAAAGAAACACTAAAACGTATAACACTATCCATTTTTTGCTCCTTTCTCGTTTGATTACCGTTTAAAATAATTATACATCACTTATTAGAAAATGTGGATAAATAATAATAAATTTGCCCTAAATTTACGTTAGAATCGTTACTGCAGAATTTCTTATTGATATAAAATTTCAAATTTACTTTAGTAAATTTTTTGTAAATAAGCTCAAGCAAAGTCTTATTTTGAAAAACTCCACCACTTAGCAAAATCTCTTTTTTCTCACTTTTAGAAATTTCAAAAATAATATCAGCCATGCCATTTATAAATGCCGTTGCAGCCACTCTTGGCTCATCTTTTAGCGCACTTTTAAAGGCATCTTTAAAGCCGATAACTCCGTCATTTAGACTAAATTTGTAACACGCATCTAAATTTTTATCATAAAGTGCCTCAAGTCTCATGCCACTTTCGCCCTCAAAACTCGAGTGAAAAATGCCACATATTATCGCACCAAATGCGTCAAATATCCTACCAACAGAGCTAGTTTTTACTAAATTTAGCCCCTTTTGCTCCATCATCTTGAAATTTCTAAGCACCTTTTCATCAAAATTTACTAAAAATTTATGCCCCTCGTCTTCAAGCTGATACTTCAAAATAATAGAATAAGCGATGAGATAGATATTTTTTATGCTATTTTCGCCGCCAAATAAGCTAAATTCATCAAAGTGATAAATTCTCTCATAGCTTTTGCTACCCAGCCTAAAGACCTCGCCACCCCAAATTTTGCCGTCTTCTCCGTATCCAGTGCCGTCAAAACAAAAGCCAAGATACTCTTTGTCTGGCAAATCATTTTCAAAGATCACACTTAGCAAATGCGCGTAGTGGTGCTGCAGATGAACTAGCTCAAAGCCCTGATCCTTCGCCCATTTTGTATTTAAAAAATTTGGATGAAGATCAGCTATGACCTTGTCTATTTTTAGATCATAAGTCGTTTCAAAAAGTGTAAAAATGTCCTTAAACCTATCAAAAGTCGCCACATTTTTTAGGTCGCCGATATATGGACTAAGCATCAAAAGTCCGTCTTTGTAGATACAAAATGAGCTTTTTAGCTCCGCTCCAAGGGCTAAAAATGTCCCTTTTTGCTTGAAATTTGTATGGATGAAATTTGGATTTAGCCCACGACTTGTTCTTGTAAAAATTATCTCATCACCAACGCAAAATGCGATACTATCGTCACTTGGCGAGTAAATTTCTCGGTCGTGATCAAGATAAAAGTCTATGACGTCGCCTAGTTTCTCTCTTAGCTCGCTCTCGTCTTTTATCACAACCTCGCCTGAGATGTTTGCGCTAGTTGCGATGATGTAGTGTTCAAGATAGTCAAATAGCAAAAGATGTATGCCACTAAATGCAAGCATGACGCCAAGCTTGTTTAAATTTGGAGCTACGCTTTTTGCGATATTTGAGCCATTTTTTGCTTCAACCAAGACGATTGGCTTTAAATTTGAAGTAAGAAGCTTTGCCTCAGCCTCTGAAATTTGCGCTATCTCTCTAGCATTCTCTAAATTTTTACTCATCAAAGCAAAGGGCTTGCCTGGGCGGTGCTTTCTTGCTCTTAGCTCGCAAACTGCAGCTTCATTTGTCGCATCGCAGACTAGATGAAAGCCACCAAGGCCTTTAATGGCTAAAATTTTGCCCTCATTTATGAGCGTGGCCGCCTGCTTTGCCGCTTCGTTCCCACTAGCTAAGACTTTGCCAAATTTATCTTTTAGATATAGTTTTGGTCCGCAGTTTGGGCAAGAGATCGGCTCTGCGTGATAGCGGCGGTTTAGCGGGTCTTTGTATTCGCCCCCACAAAATTTACACATCTTAAACTCGTTCATCGTCGTATTCACCCTGTCGTAGGGCAATGCTTTGATGATCGAAAATCTCGGTCCGCAGTTGGTGCAGTTTATAAATGGGTATTTGTAGCGTGGGTTTGTTGGGTCATAAAACTCGTGCAAGCAGTCATCACAAAGTGCGTAGTCAGGCAAAATAGGCGCTTGCTTGGTCGCTCTTTTTGAGGCGATGATCTCAAGCTTTTCATAAATTTGATCTATCTTAAATTTACTAAACTCATCGATCCTAGCAAGGGCTGGCAGCTTCTCATAAAGCTCTTTTTCAAAAGCCA
>CAUSWS010000125.1:0-4823 GCA_963535265.1 uncultured Campylobacter sp.
AAGCGTTTTTGTATGATATGCCGACAACCTCGGCTGCTTTTGTGATGCTTTTTGTCTCTTTTATCGCCTTAAGTAGTGCTATATGCTTTGCCAAAACCTGCGTATCTTCGCCTAGAAATAGCTCTAAATTTATATCTGCTTTCAAATTTTTAACCTCTAAATATATAATAATAATTTGCAAAGTATATCTAATTATATTAATTTGCAAGCTTAAATTACAAATTTTCTTTAATTTCTTGTAAAGTTTCAAAAAGATAAAATCAAGCTGTTTTTTATAAATAAATTTTAAGGTTTTATGATGAAATTTTTGCTAGCTATCTTTTGTAGCCTGCTTTTAGCCTGTGCCAGCGCCGATATAAACGCGACTAATGGCAATGAAAATGATGATTTTGACGTTGAGTTTGAAGCAAAAAAAGATGTTTTTGACCCACTTAGTGGCTACAACAGAGTGATGACAAATGTAAATGACTTTATATATATAAATATGCTAACTCCATTTGCAAAGGGCTACGCTTATGTCGTGCCAGCCACAGCTAGGACGATGGTTGCAAATTTCTTTGACAACCTCCTTTTTCCAGTGCGCTTTGTAAATAACCTGCTTCAGTTTAAATTTCAAAACGCCGGCGAAGAGACTTTGCGCTTTTTGGCAAACACGATAATTGGCTTTGGCGGGCTAACGGACGGGGCAAAATATTATGACCTAAAGCCTCACAACGAGGACTTTGGACAGACACTTGGATACTGGGGACTTGGAAGCGGCTTTCACATCGTTTGGCCACTTATCGGACCATCAAATTTAAGAGATACTGGCGGCATGATTGGCGACTATTTTGCTGATCCTATAAGCTACGTTGATCCTAGACTTTTATCGCTTGGTATCAAGTCTTATAGGACGTTTAACAGCTTTTCGCAAGATCCAACTGCGTATGAAAAACTACGCAAAGACGCGATCGATCTATATCCATTTTTACGCGATGCTTACGAGCAAAGACGCGATAAACTTATCAAGGAGTAAGTATGAAAATTTTAAAAATTCTTGCAGCGATTTTACTTTTAGCAACTAGCCTTTTTGCTATGTCAAAAGAGCAGATAAAGCCTGAAATAGAGGCAAAGACTGCTAAAGTGATCGAGGTTTTAAAAAATGCAAATTTAGATAACAATGCAAAGACAAAAGAGATCTTTGCTCTGCTTGATCCATTTTTTGACTACAAACAGATGGCAAAAATCAGCCTTGGCAAGCGCTACAACAGCCTAAGCGCCAACGAGCAAGCTAAATTTGACGCTGCTTTTGAGCAAAAGCTAAAAAGCTCATACATCGACAAACTTTTAGGCTACAAAGATCAAGAGATCCGCATAACAGGCCAAAGTGAGCCGCAAAAAAATAGATACTGGGTCACATCTGAGCTTATAAATGACGGCAAAAGCTATGAATTTGTCTATAAATTTTACGACGCAAAAGAGCGCGGCTGGCTCATTTACGACCTTGATATCGTTGGTGTAAGCATTATACAAACTTACAGAAGCCAGTTTGGCGACGTACTAAATAATGGCGATTTTAATACACTTTTACAAAAACTAAACGAAGCGGTTTTGCCTGATCAAAACAAAACTAATCCTTGATGCGACAAATTTTTAAATTTATCATTGCCAAAAACAAGCTTGTCATCTCGCTTGTCCTGCTTTTAAGCGTTGTTTTTGGCTGCCTTAGCACAAGACTAAGCATCGACGCTTCAGCCGAGACCTTGCTACTTGAGCATGACCCTGACCTAAAGGCGTATAGGCAGATCGCTAGCCGCTACGACTCACCGGGGCTTTTGGTGGTAGCTTTTACTCCAAAAGATGATCTTTTTTTACCTAAAAATTTAGAGCTTATTAAAAATTTAAGTGACGAACTTGTCAAAAATGATATGGTTAGCAGTGTTATCTCTATCCTAAATGTACCGCTTCTAAATAGCGTAAAAGGCGGCATTACAGGCATCTTAGAGCACACGCCAACACTAAGTGATAAAGATATAAATATCTCAAAAGCAAAGATTGAGTTTGCAAAAAGCCCCATTTATAGTGGAAATTTGATAAGCAAAGATCTAAAAACCACGGCGATTGCTTTAAATTTAAAGCAAGATGATAAATTTAACGAGCTTTTAAATGAGCGAAATTTACTTAGCCAAAAGGAGTCAAACGGCACTATCACGCAGGCTGAAAAAGAGAAATTTAAAGCGCTTGTGGCTGAATTTAAGGCCTACCGAGATGAGCTTAGAAAGAGCGATCACGAAAATCTTGAAGCCATAAAGGCAACTATCGCTAAATTTAACGCAAATGATGAGCTATTCTTAGGCGGCGCAAATATGATCGCTGATGATATGATAGGCTTTATAAAGAGCGATCTTTTGATTTACGGCTTAAGCGTTCTAGCGCTTCTTAGCTTTAGTTTGTGGCTATTTTTTAGGCAGATTAGATGGATCGTTTTGCCGATGTTTATCTGTGCAGTGAGCGCCATTTTTACGACTGGAATTTTTGGTATGTTTGGCTGGGAAGTGACGGTCATTAGCTCAAACTACATCGCACTTCAGCTCATCATCACCATCTCAACAGTCATTCACCTAGTTGTAAGCTACCGAGAATTTTACGCAAGGCATCCAAAATACAGCCAAAATCAGCTCATCTATCTGACACTTCGTGACAAATTTTCTCCATCTTTTTGGGCGATATTTACAACGGTTATTGGCTTTAGCTCGCTTATGAGTGCCGATATAAAGCCAGTTATCATGCTTGGCATTATGATGAGTGCAGGCATTAGTGTTTCACTCGTACTTGCCTTTTTGCTATTTGGTGCGATAAATGTAAATTTAAAAAAGCTTGCCCCTGTTAGGACATTTGAAAACAGCTTTAAATTTACAAAATACTGCGCAAATTTAGCCCTAAACTCAAGAAAGATCATCTACGCAGTTTGCGTGCTAGTCGTCTGCTTTGGCGTTTACGGCATAAGCAAGATAAAGGTTGAAAATAGCTTCATTGGCTACTTTAAAGAGAGTACGCAGATCCGCCAGGGCATGCAGATTATCGACACAAAGCTTGGTGGCACGATCCCAGTTGATGTGATAGTGAAATTTAAAGAGAGCGAGCCAAAACAAGAAAAAAGTGATGAAAAAGACGACTTTGAGAGCGAATTTGAAAACGACGCAAAGAGCGCGAAATACTGGTTTAACAGCTATCACACAAGAGTTGCAGAGAAAATTCACGACTATCTAAAAGAGCAAAATTTTGTAGGCAACGTAAGCTCTCTAGCAACGCTCATAAAGGCGATAAAAGAGCTAAATAACGGCGTTAGTGATGATTTTTTGCTTGCTGCGATGTATGAGAAGCTACCACTTGAGTATAAAAACATCTTGCTAAGCCCTTATGTAAGCGTCGAAAACGATGAGCTTAGATTTAGTTTAAGGATCATCGATAGCGACTCTGATCTTAGGCGAAATGAGTTTTTAAAAGAGCTTAAAGCTGGGCTTGCAGAGCTTACCAAAAGCGATAATGTGAGCATAGAAGTTGCCGGTATGATGGTGCTTTATAACAATATGCTTCAAAATTTACTTAGCTCGCAGGTTGATACATTCGGACTAACGGTTGCGATACTTTTTGTCATATTTTGCTTTGTTTTTAGAAGTATCAAGCTAGCAACCATCGCGATAGTTTCAAATTTGATCCCGCTTTGCACGCTCTTTGGCGTGATGGGATTTTTTGGCATACCGCTTGATGTGATGAGCATTACGATAGCGGCCATTAGTATAGGTATCGGCGTTGATGATATTATCCACTACATCCACCGCTTCAAAGAGGAGCTGCTTACAAAGGACGTTTTTGAGAGCATCAAGGCTGCACACGCTAGCATAGGATACGCGATGTATTACACCTCATTTACCATTTTTCTTGGATTTAGCGTGATGATAACTAGTAGCTTTATACCGACTATTTATTTTGGCTTGCTAACTGATCTAGTTATGGTCTTTATGCTGCTTGGTGCGCTCATCATCTTACCAAGTCTCATTGCTAGTTTTGTGAAAAAGCGCGAGGTATAAATTTATTTGATAACTTTGATAAACGAATAGACATCCGCTACGCCATCAATGTGCTTAGCGTACCAAATGGCGTGCTTTTCTTGCTCGATGCTATCTACCACGCCACTAAAAACAACGTCACAGCCAACGATGCTAACACGTACATTTGTGCCCTCAACGACGCTATCTTTGAAGAGATTTTGCTTTAAATTTGCAAGAATGCTTAGGCTATCGCACGGATACTCGCTCTTTTTTACCCTAAGATAGGTGTAAATTTTTCGCACTCCGTCCGTGTTTTTGGCGAGCTCAACTAGCTTATCTTCAAGCTCTTTGCTATCAACAAGCCCTATGAGATAGGCATCGCCGTAAAAGACCTCTATCTCGATGTCGATGTTGCTAAGTCCTTTTGAAAACAAAATTTTGCTTTGTAGCTTGCTTTGGATAAATTTATCACGTGAGATCGAGTAGATACCGCGCTTATCGCGAGAAATAGAGTATGCGTCATATACATTTAGTGGCGCTGTTGCTGGGGTAAGGACTGAGGAGCAAGAGCAAAAAAATAAGACCAAAAATGCAAAAACGCTAAATTTAGAAATCATAAATCCTTTTGTAATTTCAAAAAGTTTATAGAAAATGGGCTAAAATTTATCTAAATCTGCTAAAATAACGCGCACGGAGGATAAAGTAATCTGGTGATGCTCACGGGCTTCAAACCCGATGACTGGGCGGTTGACCGTCTGGTGGGGAGTTCGATTCTCTCATCCTCTCGCCACT
>CAUSWS010000126.1:0-4766 GCA_963535265.1 uncultured Campylobacter sp.
ACGACCACGAGGGCATCATCAGAAGCTCAAATTTATGCACCGAAATTTTCCAAAACACAGCGCCAAACTACTATAAGATCAAGATCACTTATGAAGATGGCGGCGAGGAGCTATTTGACGAAGAAGAAGATGTTACCGTCGATAGTGGCATAACTAAAAAAGCCAAAAAGCTCAGCGCGCTTGACAGCCTAAAAGGCAAGCAAATTTTCATCGTAGAAAAAGAGAGCATCGAGGGCAAAACGGCAGTTTGCAACCTTGCGAGTATAAATTTAAGCAAGATAAATAGTAAAGAGGACATTGAGCGTGTCGTGCCGATAGCTATCAGAATGCTTGATAATGTTATAGATCTAAATTTTTATCCGCACAAAAAGGTAAAACACACAAACCTAGCTTCTCGCTCGATCGGCCTTGGCGTCATGGGCGAGGCGCAAATGCTAGCTGAGAAAAACGTAAAATGGGGCAGCTATGAGCATTTGGCGCTGATTGATAGCATAATGGAAAATATAAGCTATAACGCCATCTATGCTAGCTCAAATTTAGCCGTAGAAAAGGGCATCTATCCAAAATTTGAAGGCTCAAAATGGAGCAAAGGTATCATGCCGATAGACACTGCAAATGAGAACGCAAAAGCTCTTTTAAACGACAAAGGCGGGCTATTTGACGAAAATGTCTGCGACTGGGACAAGCTAAGAGAGAAGGTCAAGCGTGACGGCATGAGAAACGGCTACCTAATGGCGATCGCTCCAACTAGCTCGATCTCGATCCTTGTTGGCACTACTCAGACTATCGAGCCAGTTTATAAACGCAAGTGGTTTGAGCATAACCTAAGCGGTATGATCCCAAATGTCGTGCCAAATTTAAGCCCTGATACTTGGCAGTTTTACACGCCAGCTTACGAGCTTGATCAAAGAATTTTGATAAAAGCAGGCGCTATACGCCAAAAATGGATCGATCAAGGTCAAAGTCTAAATATCTTTATGAGCTTAGATAAAGCAAGTGGCGGCTATCTAAGTGAAATTTATATGCTTGCATGGGAGCTTGGACTAAAATCAACCTACTATCTACGCTCTGAGTCACCAGATAGCGAAAAGCTAAACGACGTGGCTGACCGCTCTATCGAGTGTGAGGGTTGTCAGTAGAATTTGCAAATAAAAAATTTTATAACAAAGGATACAAAATGGCTAGAGAAATAGATGCAAACGTAAAAAGCGTTTTAGAACTTTTACAAGGTAATATAAAATTTGTTATTCCGACATATCAAAGACCATATATGTGGGAATCAAAGATGCAGTGTGAACAGCTTTGGAGCGATTTAATCGATTTTATAGAAACTTATAGAGATAAAAATAGTGGAGAAGTAAACTTTGGCTATGATGAATATTTTTTGGGCTCAATAGTAGTTTTTCAAAATGAAAACAGAGAGTTTGAAGTCATAGATGGTCAGCAACGATTAACCACGCTAACGCTTTTTTATAGGGCTTTATATGAGAAAACCAAGGACAGATCAAAAGGCTGGGCTAAAAATTTCGGCAAATGCATTTGGGCATTTGATGAAGGTAGTGAAGAATTTGATTTTTCAAAAAGAAAACTAAAAAGTGAGGTGTCAACACAAGTAGATAATGAGATTTTGGATAAAATTTTAGATCAAGAATGCTTTAATGATACAAAATCAAGAAGCAAATACGCAGAAAATTTTAACTTCTTTTTAGATAAGATTGGCGGTATGCCACACGATCTATTTGACCCTTTGTGTAAAATGCTAATAGATGATAAAGGGCGTTTAAAAATTTTGTTTATAAAATGCGATGAGCAAGAAAATGCTTTAAGAATTTTTAATACCTTAAATAATCGCGGGTTGCCACTAAGCGATGCCGATATTTTTAAAGGTATAATCTACGGCTACCAAAAAGACAAAGAGAGCAAAAATAAATTTGCTAAACAATGGCGTGAGCTGGAAGAAAAATTAAAAGAAAAAAGCTTTAATATAGATACTATTTTTACGTATTATTCTCATGCAATTAGGGCTAGAAGTAAAGATAAAAGCAAGGAAATCGCTGCTAGGAAATTTTATAGCAAAGAGCGCTTGAAAGATGAAAAACTATTTTCTGAAATTCAAGAGTTGGCAGATTTCTGGTGCGGAGATTTTGATGATAAGATTAAATTGCGTGCTTCACAATTTTTTGATGTGGTTGATCTTTTCCCTAATCAATATCCAAAATCATTGATTTCTGCATTCTATTTTTATTGTAAAGACAAAAAATTGGATTTTTTTGATGATAAAAATTTATTGCCATTTTTATCCAAAATGATAGCTAATTTACTTACGATTTATATAAATAATTCTACTGTAAATGCAATAAAAGATCCTGTTTTTAACGCTTATGTTAGCCTTTACGAAAACGGAAATTTAGATTTTAAAATTAGAACTCAAGATATCTTAAATGATAAAGATAGATTTAAAGAAGATTTTTTTAGAAGCTCAGGATTAATTAAAACCCTAACACTTTTAAATCTTTATTTGAAATATGAAACACAAAAAGTTATCAAAAAAGGCGAGGTAGAGCATATCTTACCTAGAAACTGGCAAGATACTTGCTACCAAAATTTAAATAAAGACGAAGCTGGCAGATATATCGAAAGTATCGGTAATAAAATGTGGTTAGAAAAATCTTTAAATATAAAAGCTAGTAATCATTATTTTAAATCTAAAAAGGAAAAATATAAAGACTCAAAATTTCAAGAAGCTGTAGGGTTGTCAGAACTACCGCAAGATGAGTGGGGAAAGGATGATATTATAAATAGAGAAAAAGAAATCTTTGAGACGATTAATAAATTTCTTCAAGATAACATCTAAATTTTAGAGACCATAACGGTCTCTAAAATCACATGCATCTACAGCCAGATTTTATCGCGTCAAATACTGCGTCGTAGTTTGCCTCATTCATGATTTCGATAACGATTTATTTTTTAAAAGCAGTAGGCTGTTATCGTTTATAGTTATTTTATGAAGTTTTTAAATTTTTAAGACTATTCCTAAATAAGCTTGATCGGCTTGTAAAATTTCAAACAGACTAATTTAAAAATAAAAATTAAAATAATTATTTAAGTAAAATAATCAAAATTTAACTTAAAATACTTAAATAATGTAATTTTATCCTTTAAGAAAACTTCTTAAAATTTTATATTTTTTGATAAATATTATTAAACAAAAGAAAATAGTTATCTATCTTTTAAGCTTTCTTGTCCTATACTTTTAAACTCCATATCAAAAAAACAATCAGAAAAGAGCAAGCGATGCGTGAAATTTTAAAACGAGATGGCACAAGGCAAGAATTTGTGGCATACAAGATAGTAGATGCGATAAAAAAGGCATTTGCAAGCGAAAATAAAGCTTATGACGAGCAAGTTTTTACAAACGTAGTCCAAGATATCTTTCAAAAATCAAGTGCGATAACAGTCGAAGACATCCAAGATGCGATCGAAAAAGAGCTATTTGCTGGCGGCTACTTTGACGTCCTAAAGAGCTTCATGCTCTACCGCCACACGCACAAGCTCCAACGCGAGCAAATTTTAGGCCTAAACGCCGACACGACCTATATAAACTCAACCCAAACGATAAATGAGTATATAAACGGCACCGACTGGAGAATTTCAGCCAACTCAAACACCAGCTACTCAAACGCAGGCCTTATAAACAACACCGCTGGCAAAGTCATAGCAAACTATTGGCTAGACGCTGTTTATAACAAAGAAGAAGGTCTTGCTCACAGAAACGGCGACTACCACATCCACGACCTAGACTGCCTTACAGGATACTGCGCTGGTTGGAGCCTGCGAGCCTTGCTAAATGAGGGCTTTAACGGAGTTCGTGGCAGGGTCGAGAGCAGAGCGCCAAAGCACTTTAGAGAAGCACTCTATCAGATGGCAAATTTCTTAGGTATTTTACAAAGCGAGTGGGCGGGCGCTCAGGCGTTTTCTAGCTTTGACACCTATCTTGCGCCTTATGTTTTTAAAGACGATCTAAGCGACGCCGAGATCAAAAAGGCGATAACTAGCTTTATATTTAACCTAAACGTCCCTGCGCGCTGGGGACAAAGCCCATTTACAAACGTAACCATAGATATCACATGCCCAAGCGACCTAAGGGATCAGATCCCAACGAGCGATGATATACACCTTTTTACAAATGTAAAAGATGAGAAAATTTTGAAAAAAGCAAACGAGCGTGGCAGAAAAAATTTAGTCGATATGACCTACAAGGACTTCGAGCCTGAGATGGCACGCATAGATAAGGCGTTTTACGAGGTCCTAACAGCTGGCGACAAGTGCTCGCAGCCTTTTACATTCCCTATACCAACGGTAAATATCACAGAGGATTTTAACTGGGATAGCGAAGTAGCCGACGTGCTCTTTGAAAATACCGCAAAAATGGGCTCAAGCTACTTTCAAAATTTCATCGGCTCACAATACACTTACGACGAAAATGGCAACAAGATAGAAAACGAAAACGCCTACAAACCAGGCCACGTGCGCTCTATGTGCTGCCGCTTACAGCTTGATCTAAGAGAGCTTTTAAAACGCGGTGGCGGTCTTTTTGGAAGCGCTGAGATGACTGGCTCGATAGGCGTTGTCACTATAAATTTAGCTCGCCTAGGATACAACTTCAAAGGCGATAAAGTCGCACTTTATAACAGGCTAAGCTATCTTTTGGAGCTAGCCAAATCAACCCTAGAGAAAAAGCGTAAATTTATCCAAGAGATGTATGA
>CAUSWS010000127.1:0-4755 GCA_963535265.1 uncultured Campylobacter sp.
GATGTGGTGAAATTGGCAGACACGCCAGACTTAGGATCTGGTGCCCCACGGCGTGGAGGTTCAAGTCCTCTCATCCGCACCATCTTTTTTAAATTCCATCTTTAAAACTCTCAAAAACTCGATTTTCATTTAAATTTATCAAATTTGCTTATTTAAAATTTAGTAGAAATTTTCACTTATCAAACGATCTGCATTAAATTTATAAAATTTATATATCAAATTCTTACGCCATTAGAAACAAAGAGACAATAAAAACCTAGAGCAAGTGCGGGTAGTGTTTGGACTACCATTTCCGTGTTATTTGGAGACGCACGAAGGTCGGGCTTGATGAGCTATTTTGAGCCATTTTTGGTGAGTTTGATAGTGCGCTTTTGGCTTAAACGGGGTCGATCGGCATGGATAGAAAGTTCGGTTGGTGTAAATGTGATAGTTGGCTTGTAAAATAGTGAGAAGATATAGGATTTGTTTTTTGGTAGCAGCGCTATTTGTGTTTTTTGTGGGATAAATCAAAGCAAATATCTTGTTTTAAAGAGCTCTTTAGTGCCTGTAATGGTGCTATTTACGAGTTTAGTGACGCTAGTAAAAACAAATATATCATTTTAAAGAGCCATTTTGTCCTGCGCCGTAAAATGTGAAAATGGCTATGAAAGTGGTAAATTTATATATTAAACTAGCGCCTTTGATGTTTAAAACAAAATTTATATGGCAGTATGGTTGATATTGAGCCAAGAAGCAGGGCATTATGCATGAAAAAAGTTGTAGCACAACAATGGGCACTAGATGACTTATATAAGGCACAAATGCAAATCTTGATAAGAAAAATTTATAGCTAAATTTGGCAATTTTTAGTTTAAACCTTTTCTACTAATCTCAAATCAAAGTTAAATTTACTAGGTGAGATAGTTATGAGATCCGCATGATCATTGTGTGAATATATGCGAAAATGTTGTGGCAACTGCGGTAACGCTTTGGGTAGATTATGATGCTAGGTGGCGTAACTATAAATCCTAGTAAGATAAAATAACCTCTAAATTTAGCCATTTTTGGTTTAAGTCTTTAATGTTTAAGGCGCCAAAATGCCAAATTTACAATCAAATTTCGAACTATTGGCAAGTATAATCTAGTGTGGCGTAATAACAACAGCAATAGTTTGGTTGCAGCCGAGGCTCTACTGCTAAATTTGAGCGCAAATTTTAAAAATTTAGGGGCTAAATTTAGTTATTTTGGGTTTAAATTTAAAAATTTGGACGCTATGATTTTAATAAGTAAGAAAATAATTTAAATTTGAAATTTGGCAGTAAATTTATCTAGTAAAGATGGCTTTTACAAGTAGAAGCCTATCGATTTAATAGTAAAGTTGGTTATATTTAATATGCCTCCCTAAATTTAACTACAAAATCAAATAATATAGAAATTTATGGCCAAATTTGTTTTGCTGTGGCTTAAATTTTTAGAAGCTACGATACTTAAAAAAGAGACCAAATTTACAATGAAGGCAGTAATTTTAAGCTATCTGTGAAATATCTTTCTTTTGTGGATTTGTTGGCAATGCCCTAATGGCACGTGTTAATGAAAAAATGGGGGGGGGGGGTGTAGGAGTTACGGTTGATAAGCGCTTACTAAATTTGACCATAAATAGAAATTTGCGCCTAAATTTAAACATTTTTGGAGCCAAATTCTACTAGTAAATTTGTATCTTGAGCTAAATTTAAAGAGTAAAAACAGAGTTAATTATAAATTTGGGCTGTTAGAAAATAATTGTCTTGAGCTGGTGGCAGTGTTTTAAGAACTAGCGACAATGGAGTTGGTTGATTGCTCTGCTCTAATTAAATTTAACGAAAAAACTTAGCAGCATGAAAATTTACGATGAAATTTAGTCGTATCGGACTTAAATCTAAAATTTTACTAGCAAATTTTTAGCCAAATTTACACTTGCTTCGAAATTTACTCAGCAATCAGCTTGATCTAAAAGCGCTTTTAGATATTATTTTGCCTTTTTAAAGATATAGAAATTTGTTTGCTTAGCGGCCTTTTGATCAGGCGATAAGCGTGCCTAAATTTACGAAAATGTAAATTTAGTAGCGATCATTTTGGTTTCATAGATAAATTATAGCGCCAGTTGTTATTTTTGGTAAGTGATATTTAGCGCCTTAGGACAGGTTGATTAGACTAACTATGGGTCAAATTTAAGTCACAAGATATTTTGATTAAAAGTAGCAAATGATCAAATTAGCCCCCAAACGAGGGCTAAATTTATATAAATTCTACAAAGATTGCAAAATTTTTGGTTTAGAAAATGCAGTGATCGGCTTGATCTCGCCTTTGTATTTTTCCAAATTTGTAAGGATCGTGTGTCCGCAGTTGCTTTGAGCGATGCTAGATGTGCCTTTATCGCGAGTTAGGACATTGACGCAGCCATGCTTGCAAAGGCTCTTCTCGCCTAGCACTTCAGGGTCGTACCACGCACCCTCGCAGATGGCGATGACGTGCTCTGGGATGATGTCAGTGACAAGTGCGCCAACCAAAATTTCGCCCCTGTCGTTAAATACTCTCACCACGTCGCCAGTTGCGATGCCTTTTGCTTTGGCGTCATTTACGTTTATTAGCATTGGCTCGCGCGCGCATACTTCAGCGTAGTTTCTGATTATTGAGTTATTTAGCTGTGAGTGGAGGCGGTATCTTGAGTGTGGGGTTGTGACGCTAAATGGATACTTTTTAGCTTTTTCGCTGCCAAGCCACTCAAACGGCTCGATCCAAGCAACGTGCGGCGCAAAGTCTTTGTAGCCAAATTTAGCGATAGTTGGAGAGTAGAGCTCTATCTTACCAGATGGCGTGCCTAGGCGGTTTTTGTGAGGATTTTCTCTAAAAGCACTAAGCCTTGTGTAGTATCTGCTCGCTTCGTCATCTTGCTCAAATCTAACATATCCCTCTTTCCAAAACTCGTCAAAGCTTGGCATCTTGACATTTATGCCCTTAGCTTGCTCGGCTGCGTCTGCGTAAAATTCTTTCGCCCAGCCAAGCTCATCTTTGCCCTCTGTAAAGACCTCTTCTCTGCCCCAGCGTTTGCAGATTTGTGAGCAGATCCAGTAATCGCTCCTGCTCTCGCCCATAGGCTCTACGACAGGCTTGTAAGCCACGATGTACTCGTTTGTAGGCACGCTTTGGTTGATGTCATTTCTCTCGACTTCAAGGGCTACTGGCAAGATGATGTCGCTTAGTTTTGCTGTGCTTGTCCAAAATGGCTCAGCGGTTATTACGGTGTCAAATTTACGCCACGCTTTTACGGCGTTATTTACGTCTTGATGCCTTGTAAACATCGATCCAGACGCCATGTAAGCCACTCTCATGTGTGGTAGCTTGATCTTTGAGCCGTCATAGTCTATCTCTTTGCCAGGGTTTTGCAAAGCCTCGATCGATCTTGAAGATGGGATGGTGACGTTTTTAAATTTCTTCCAAGGAGCGCCATCTACGTTGTCGTATTTCTCGCTTATGCTAGTGCTGATGCCTTTTAGTGACGGAGCGATCTTGTCTGTAGCGCCATTTGAGTAGTAGAGGTTAAACTCAAAGCCAAGTCCCTCTTTGCCTATCTGACCTAGCATCGCACTAAGTGTTACTATGCCCCAAAAGCCCATCTCGCCGTGATCTTGTCTTTGAAGTGACCTGCCTGCGATGATGACGCTTGGCTCTTTTGCAAGTGCTGTTGCAAATTTAGCGATATCTTCAGCTTTTACGCCACAAATTTTGCTCGCCCAGTTGATGTCTTTGACCACTTTGTCGGTTGTGCCAAGTAGGTAGTCTTTAAATTTATTAAAGCCAACTGTGTATTTTTTGATAAATTCTTCGTCATAAAGCTTGTTTTCATATAGATAGTGGCACATGCCAAGCATCATTGCTACGTCGGTATTTGGACGAACGATGATGGCTTCAGAGCCAAAGTATCTTGTGGTGTCGTTTTTAAAGACGCAAACGCTATAAGTTTTTATACCTGCCTCTTTTATCTTTTTGATGCCAAGATAGCCATCGTGTGTTGGTGGCTGCCATGAAATTTGACCAGTTACAAGTGGGTCAGTGCCCCAAAACACAACGTTTTTAGCATTTTTAGCGATAGCTTCCCACTTTGTTGGCGCATCATAAACGGCGCTGTTGCCTAGGACGTGAGGCATGATGACAAGACCAGCTCCAGTTGAGTAGTCGCCACTCTCTTCGACATATCCGCCAAGCACTTTTAGCATCCTGTGACCAACAGTCCTGCCCCAGCTGATCTTACCACTGCCACCCCACCAGTAGCACTCGCCGTAGATGCTCTCAGGGCCATATTTGTCAAAATTTTCTTTTAGAGCCTTGGCTGCTAGATCAAGGGCAGTCTCCCAGCTAACACGCACAAATTCCTCTTTGCCACGAAGCTCGCTCTTGGCTGCGCCTTTTGCTTGTAGGTAGCTCTTTCTCACGTATGGATAGAGCACTCGGCTTTCGTTTTGGATGAGATCTGGCAAGCTATTGTTCATGGTGTTTGGAAATTTATCGCCTTCAAATGGATCAACTGAGACGATTTGGTTTGAGTTGGTATTTGCCCAAAATAGACCAAATCTATTTGCGCCAAAGGTTTTGTTTTGATCAAAAATGGTCTTTGTCACGCCTTCTATCTTGTTTGCTTGCGCCGCTGTGGCAGCAAGTGCAGAAAATTTTATAAAATCTCGTCTTTTCATATTTTCTCCCTTATGAAAATTTATTTTACTTTTTTGGCATTGTGTTGTA
>CAUSWS010000128.1:0-4682 GCA_963535265.1 uncultured Campylobacter sp.
CTATCATATAAATTTTCTCTTTTTTTAGCTGCGAGATCAAATTTACAAGCTTTTCGTAGATATCATCAAAGCCAGCTCTTATGTCAAATGGCGGATCAAGATAGAGCAAAACCTTGCCATTTTGCGAATTTACAAGATCAGGCAAAAGCGCAAAGCTGTCGCCATTTATCGCTTTTAAATTTGGACTTTGCAGGCTTGCAAGGTTGCTTTGTGTGATCTTAAAAGCAACCCTATCTTTTTCGATCGCGATAGCCTCGCGCGCTCCGTTGCTAACAGCCTCGCTTGCCATCACGCCGCTTCCGCCAAAGCCCTCTATAAATGTAAGCGAGTAAATTTCATCTCTAATGACGTTAAAAAAGGACTCTTTTACGATGCTTTTTGTGCTTCTAGTCGTGCTTAGACTTGGTAGCTCAAGCCTTTTGCCTTTAAATTTACCACTTGAAATTTTGGTGTAGAGTTTCACTGATTTGCCCTTAAAATTTCAAGCAGATCGGCTTTAAATTTATCTATTAAGAGCGATACTTTTTGCTCCAAACTCTTTTCATTTATTATCTGATCTGGCTCTTTTGCCTTTGAAATTTGCGTGGCTGAGTAAAATTCTTCAAGCGTATCAAGAAGAGTGGCTCTTGTGAATGGATGAGAGAGATGAGCATTCTTACCTATTATAAATAGCGGTTTTTTTGTGACGATCTCACGGTCACTTACTACAAAATCACAATCCTTATGATGAGCGGCTAAATTTCCACAAAAAAGCAACAAGGTCTTTTGCAGCAAAATGCAGTCACATTCAAATGAAATTTTCATAT
Organism: uncultured Campylobacter sp.; assembly: GCA_963535265.1. Classification (GTDB taxonomy): domain Bacteria; phylum Campylobacterota; class Campylobacteria; order Campylobacterales; family Campylobacteraceae; genus Campylobacter_A. The sequence continues at coordinate 807 of CAUSWS010000128.1, forward strand.
CCCGTCCTATAAATTTTGCTCGATTTTAACCTAAATAATCAAAAATTTATATAAATACTAAAGGAATTTAAAATTTTACCGATGTAGGAGCTAGCGTAAGTTTTAAGGAGTAAAAATATGGAGATTTTTAAAGCAGCAGCAAATCAAACACTTGATGCAAGCATGAGCACATCGGCTCAGCGTCAAATCGATAGCAGACCTATCGAACACTCTGATGTCAAAGTAAATGCCGACAAAAATGGCAAATCAAAGGATGCTAACGAGCTTGACGAACTTAGCAACGAGGATCTTGCTAAAAAAACAAGAGAGGTCACTGATAGGCTAAACTATCAGATGCAACAGCTCGATACTAATGTAAGATTTGCTTACAACGAGAAGTTAAATTTAATGGTAGTGCAAGTAAAAGACGCCAAAACAGGCGAAGAGATAACACAGCTTCCAAGCAAAGAAGCTATAAAAATCAGCGAGTATTTCAAAGAAAGTATCGGAATACTTTTTGACAAGGAGAGTTAAAAATGGCAGTAGGTAACGTAACAAATTTAGGCATCGGTACAAAAAATAGCGGCCTAAACGATGAGCTTATCAAGAAACTAAAAGAGGCTGATGAGGCTGGACAGATCAAACCACTTACAACAAGACTAGAGAAAAATGAGCTTAAGCAAAAGGACCTTGCGGCTCTAAAAACTCTTGTTAGCAACGTAAATGTTAGTGGCAAAACACTTGGCGGCGAGGCACTCTATCTAAAAAGAAATACAAATAACGCTGGCAAAAGCGTCACTGCTTCTGCTGCAAATGGCGTTAGCGTGCAAAGTTTTAGCATCGATGTGCAAAAACTTGCTCAAAAAGATACATTTCAAAGCAAGAATTTCAAAAATTCTTCAAGCATGGTGGGTGCGACAAATACTGGATCATTTGACGTTGAGATCGATGGACAAAAATTCTCTATCGGTGTGACAAGATCGACAACATATCAAGATATCGTTGATAAGATAAATGACGTAAGTGGCGGTAAATTGCAAGCTAGAATTTTAAATGTTGGTGGCGATAAACCAAATCAAATAATGCTTCAATCAGGCAGCACTGGCGCTACACAGACTATTAAATTTTCAAACGACACTGCTGGCATTTTAGACAAGCTTGGCTGGGATGATACGCAGTTTCAAGATACAGATGAGCATGGCACAGCGCTAACAAATCCTGATGGCACGCCAAAGATGACATCAAATTTGGAGAAAAATAGAATTCTAAAAGCACAAGATGCAGAATTTACATATAACGGCGTAAATATCAAAAGAAGCAAAAATAGCTTTGATGATCTAAGACCTGGCGTAAATATCACGCTAAATGAGACTGGCAGAACAAATGTCAGCATCTCTCAAAACACTGAAGAGGTCGTAAAAGCGGTTGAAGAGTTTATAAAAGACTACAACCTAATGACTATGAACCTTGAGATAGCTACAAAATATGACGAAGAAAAAGGTGCTGGTACTTTCCAAGGCGTAAGTGAAATTTCAAGCCTTAGATCAAGCATCGGACGTCTAGTAAATGGTCAAGATAGCGAAGGCAAAGCGCTAAGTAAATTTGGCATAGTGCCAGATAAAGATGGTCAGCTTCAACTTGATCTAAATAAATTTAACGCAGCTCTTAGCAAAGATCCAGAAGAAATTCAGAAATTTTTCATGGGTTCAAGCAGGACTGAGCCAATAAGCTACATGGGTAACTCAACCGTTAGCGCAGGTGCGTTAAATATCCAAGCTGGCGATCTAACGATAAATGGTAAGTCAGTTATATTTTCAACCGCAGCTGGCGGGACAGCTGAGGACAACGCTCTAAAACTTCAACAAGCTATCAATGACGCTGGTATCGAGAGTGTCACAGCTAGTCTTGATCAAAGCGGTAAGAGGATCATCTTAAAAAGAAGCGATGGCGAAAATATCGAGGTAAAAGGCAAAGCTTCTGCACTAGCAACTCTTGGTATGAGCGAAGCCACTGTAAATCCAGTGACTAAAAAAACTGATGGACTTTTCACAAAGCTAGCTAAGATGCTTGATGGGGCTGTTGGCAAAAAAGGCACGATGATTGCTATGCAAAATCAGCTAAAAGACGAGAGTGAGTCTATCACTAAAAACAAGGAGAGCACTCAAAAGCTTTTAGATGAGAAATATACAACGATGCAAGAGCGCTTCATCAAGTACAACTCTATCATCGCAAGTTTAGAAAATCAGTTCTCAACTCTAAAATCAATGATAGATGCTGAAATAAACAGTAGAAAATAAGAGAGAAAAATGAATCAAAGTGCATATAGTGCATACGCACAGTCGAGTTTCGGGGGCATCGAGTCCCCGACTAAATTAATAGAAATGCTTTATGACGGAATTTTGAAATTTATATTTCGCACCAAAAAAGCGATCGAAGCTGGAGATATAGAGAAAAAGGTCTACTACATAAATAGGGCAAACGCTATCTTTGTCGAGCTTTTAAACTCGCTTGATTATTCTCAAGGCGACGTGGCTCACTACCTTAGCGGCCTTTATACAAGACAGATGCAGCTTCTTGCTATGGCAAATATCCAAAATGATATAGCGGCGCTAAATGAAGTAACAAATGTCGTAAAGCAGTTATCAGAAGCATGGAGGGAGGTAACATCAGGTGAATAGCTGGATCAATGAATTTAAGTTAGCGTTAATAAACGAAGATACAAGAAAGCTAGCTGCACTATCACAAAGCTTTAGCGAAGATATGTTTAAAAGCTTAGCTTCAGCAAAGGAAGCACAAGCGCTAATCGGTGGTGCGATAGAGCTTTTTAAAACTAAATCTTCACACATCCAAAACGAGCTTGCAAAACTACAAAAAGCTCAAAAATACGTAAAAAATTAATCTAAACTCAAACTTTCAAGGCACGGCATATTTGCCGGTTTTGTCTTGAAAATCTTTCAAATTTACCAACGGCTTGCTACTTGAAATTTACTCTAAATTTAAGGGAGGCACGGCGTTAAGCCGAGTTCTGTCTTGAGCGATCATTTATCTACGCTTGCTTTTACAAACAAGCTCTAGCGAAGGGTTTTAATATAAGACCAAAACCATCCCTTCTTACTGCAAGTTGGGTTTATATGGCCACGCAAGTTACCAAGCGTGCCGGTGGGCTCTTACCCCGCCGTTTCACCTTTACCGCCAAGGCGGAAGTTTGCTTTCTGTTACACTATCCCTTAGGTTTCCCTAGCCATCCGTTAGATGGAACTTTGTCTTATCGCAGCTCGGACTTTCCTCTTTTGCAAGATGCAAAAGCGACCGCTTACCGTGCCAGAGCGTGATTATATTTAAAAATATATAAATTTACCCTGCGGCTAAATTTTTCATCAAATTTAGCAAATTTTATCTAGGCATTTTTTGATTTTTGAGCCTAAATTTTGTCACAAGTTGGCATAAAATTAATTTTTTTTATTTAATATTTTTAAAATTTCTTTACAAAAACAAGAGTAAAACGCTCCAAATTTCACTTTTTTGTTATTTTGCTTTAAACCTTAAACCAATCTAATAAAATATACGACAAATCAACAAAATGATACAAATTTAAATTTTAATCCCTCAAAAGCGCAAAATTCTTGCTTTTATCAAACTATAAATTTTACTTAAAAAGCTAAATTTAAATAGTAAATTTTTATAAATTTTTACTTCAGTTTCATAAAAGTAATAATTATAAATATAAAACAAACAAAAATTTAAAATTCATTATTTTTCCCCGAAATTCTATATGTTTTACGAGAAAAAATTTGTATAATAAAATCTTAAAATCTAAACCAAGGAGGATATAGATGAATTTGCGTAGCATCTTAGTCAAGGTCTCAGCGATCATCGCTTTAGTTCTTGCCATCTGTA
>CAUSWS010000129.1:0-4659 GCA_963535265.1 uncultured Campylobacter sp.
AGGCTGAGATCATCGCACAAGCTGGCGTAAAAGGCGCTGTAACTATCGCTACAAACATGGCTGGACGTGGTGTTGATATCAGGATCGATGATGAGGTGAGAAATTTAGGCGGTCTATATATCATAGGCACCGAAAGGCACGAGAGTAGAAGGATAGATAATCAGCTGCGTGGCCGTGCTGGACGTCAGGGCGACCCTGGTATGAGTAGATTTTATCTAAGCTTAGAGGACAATCTTTTAAGAATTTTTGGTAGCGACCGCATAAAGGCGATCATGGATAGGCTTGGTATCGACGAGGGTGAGAGTATCGAGAGCCGCATGGTGACAAGAGCTGTTGAAAATGCTCAAAAGAAGGTCGAGAGCTTGCACTTTGAGGCTAGAAAGCACTTGCTTGAGTATGACGACGTGGCAAATGAGCAAAGAAAGACTATCTACAAATACCGCGACGAGCTACTTGATAAAAACTACGATATGAGCGAAAAGATAGCTCAAAATAGGGTTGAATACGCTACAAATTTACTTGATACGGCTGAAATTTTCCACGGCGGCTTGAAAGACGACTATGACATTAAAAATTTATGCTCTATCATCCTTGCAGATTGTGGCGAAGAGATCGACGAGAGCGAGCTAAAAGGGCTAGAGTATAATGAGCTAGTAGAGAAAATAGCGCAAATTTTAGAGGCTAGATATAACGAAAAGATGAGCGTGCTAAATGAAGAGCAAAGAAAAGATATAGAGAAAATTTTATATCTTCAAGTGCTTGATAATGCGTGGAGAGAGCACCTTTATCAGATGGATATCCTAAAAACTGGTATCGGTCTTAGAGGCTATAACCAAAAAGATCCGCTTGTGGAGTATAAAAAAGAGAGTTATAACCTCTTTATGGAGCTAGTTGGCAGGCTAAAAACTGAGAGTGTTAAAACGCTTCAAATTGTTAGATTTAAGAGCCGTGAGGAGCAAGAAGAGCAAGCCAGGATGATGCTAGAAGCTAGCCAAAATGCTGAAAATGAGCCTCTAAACTATAACAACCAAGGCGAAGATGAAAATTTCACGCCAGAAAAAAAGATACCAAGAAACGCTCCATGCCCTTGCGGAAGCGGTAAAAAATATAAAGATTGCCACGGCAAAAGTGGCCCTAAAAAAGGCATATTTGCTTAAAATTTCTACTTTTAAGGCGCCAAAGCGCCTTAATCTTTTAAAGGCTATTTGATGACAAGCTTACCAAAGTACCTACTTTTTAAATATTTAAGATTTGATAAAACTCAGCCATTTATCGCTCTAAGCGCCTTGCTCGCCTTTCTTGGTGTGAGCATTGGTCTTATGGTTTTAATAGTTGCGATGGCGATCATGAACGGATTTGATAAAGAATTTGAGCGCAAACTTTTTACGATGAACTATCCTATAACCGTTCAAAGCGCTTTTAAAGGATCGATCGATGATGGCTTTGTAGATGAGCTAAAGGCTAAATTTAGCGACCTTAAATTTAGTCCATATATCAGCACGCAAGTCATTTACCGCTCGGCAAATGCGCTTGAAGGTGGGCTAATTTATGGCGTAAATTTTAAAGATGAAAAGCAGATAAATTCAGTTGTAAATGAAGCTTTGAAAGAAAAAGAGCTAGATGGTTTTGAGATACTTGTGGGAAGCGGCATAACGAGTGAGTTTAGACTAAGAAACGATGAAAAACTAACGCTTATCTTTACAAAGGCTGATCCAGCTGGCTTTTCACTAACGCCAAAGATGAAGCGCTTTGACATAGGCGGCTCATTTACATCTGGGTTAATCGCCTATGACAAGGCATTTTCATATACTTCGGTTGATGCATTAAGGAAAATTTTAGACTACCCAAAAGGCGTTTATGATGGAATTCACATCTTTTCAAGTAAGCCATTTGATGATATAAAAAGGGTGCGCGAGGGGCTTCCAGCTGGCACGGTTGCTATTGGCTGGTGGGAGCAAAATGGCAACTTTTTCTCAGCGCTCGCACTTGAAAAAAGAGCACTTTTTATCGTTTTGATGCTTATTATCCTTGTGGCGTCGCTAAATATCATAAGCTCACTACTAATGACCGTGATGAACCGCAGGCAGGAGATCGCCTTGCTTTTAGCGCTTGGTGCTAGTAAAAGTGAGATAAAAAGAAGCTTTTTTTATCAAGGGCTAGTTATAGGCGGAGGTGGCATTATATTTGGCTTAGTGCTTGGCTTTTTGGGGCTATTTTTACTTGGAAATTTCAACATCATAGACCTGCCAGCTGACGTCTATGGCTCAAGCAAACTGCCACTTGAACTCTCAACCATCGATCTTGTGCTTATCGTAGTTGGAGCTGTATTTATCGTGGCTATCTCGTCTTACTATCCAGCTAAAAAAGCCACAGAGGTAAATGTCCTTCAAACTTTAAGAAATGAGTAAAAGCCTGGCAAAGCTAGGCTTTAAATTTGGTTTTAAAAGCATATTATTGGCTAATATGCTTTTATTTTAATTTGTAATAAATTCTATTTTTTATCTTTTGATAGCTCTTTAATTTTTACTTCTTTCTCATTAAGACTAGCATTGATGTTTTGACCAGACAAATTTTTAGCTTCTTATTGTTTCTTATATAATAAAAAATATTGCTAATAGTTTTATCAATTTATTTAAACGAATTTAACAAAAAAGCGTGTTTTAAGAAGTTAAATTTACTACGCTCTTACGTCGTGGTCGATCTTGCATTGAAGGGCTTCGTGAACAAGGGTTTTTGCCATGACGCGCTCTTCGCTTATTAGGTGGAAATTTGCGCCTAGCTCGCCAAAGATATCTTTGTTGCCCTCACCATTTGCCTTGATGATAGTCTGTATATTTGCGCCGTAGTCTTTGATCTTTTGTGCGATTAGCTCAACCCTTTGCTCGTTGCTAACTGTTATGATAACAGCGGCTGCGTCATTTAAGCAGGCATTTTCAAGAGTGTCGCTTTGAAGCACGTTTCCTAAAAATACATTTTCCCCGCGGCTTCTGCCAAGTTCAACTAGGCTGATGTCGTTATCAAGCACGATATATAAAAGCTTTGTCTCTTTTAGCCTTAAAACCACCTCTTGACCGAGCCTATCATAGCCAAAGACTACGATGTGATTTTTTAGTTTTTGTGGTTTTAAGGTCTCGTTTGACTCGACTACCACCTCACGCTCTACAAGATCAGCTAAGACGTCAAGCTTTTTAAGTATAAAAGGTGTTGCAAACATCGATATAACAGAGGCTGCGATGAAAATTTGAGCTGTTTGAACGTCAAGCAGGTTTCTAGTAGTCATCAGACCAAAGACAGCCAGTGCAAATTCTCCTATCTGACAGACGCTAAGTGCGGTTTTAGCAGCGACCCTGCGTTTTAAGTAGATATTTAAAACGGCAAAAACGACGATAGCTTTTACGACCATTATGCTAAAGACTAGACCTAGAACTAGCCAGATATTTGAGAGCACAACTACAAAATTTATCTGCATGCCAACGGTTATGAAAAATAGTCCAAGAAGCAGATCTCTAAAAGGTATGAGATCGACCTCGATCTGGTGCTTATACTGCGTCTCTGCCATCATCATACCAGCTAAGAATGCACCAAGAGAGTATGAAAAGCCAAAGAAGTGAGCTAGCGTGCTGGCACCAACGACTAAAAAGAGGATAGTTGCGATAAAGACCTCTTGAGAGTTTGTCTGAACGACTTTGTAAAATATCCAGTTGATGACGTATTTGCCGAGTAAAAATAGCACAACGATAAGGATAACCGCACTCGTAAAAGTCTTTAGTAAAAGCTCATTTATCGAGGCATCTTGCGAGCTAAACATATCTATCATAAGCAAAATAGGGATGACGGCGATATCTTGAAATAGTAAAATTCCAAGCGCCTTTCTACCATAAATTTTACTTACATCGCCATTGTCATTTAGCGTTTTTAACACGATCGCAGTTGAAGATAGAGCAAAGGCAAGACCAGCGATAAGCGCTGTCTCGTCCTTTAGATGAAGCGCGTAATAAAGCATCACACCCATCACAAAGCCACTTAAGCAAACTTGCAGACCGCCATTTAGAAAGACCTCTTTTTTCATGCTCATCAGGTGTTTAAAGCTAAACTCAAGTCCGATCGTAAACATCAAAAATGCGATACCAAATTCCGCGATATGAGAAATTTCATCGTTGCTTTTTAGGTTAAAAAATTCCGATATAAGCGTGCCGGTTACGATGTAGCCGATGATGGTTGGTATCTGAAATTTCTTAAAAATGACATTTAGCGCGACTGAGATCGCAGCGACAAGCAAGAAGCCTTCTAAAATTTGTTCCATAAATTATTTTTTGCCTTCGTAAAATACAAGATCAAAGCTACTTTTTCTCTTCACAAGCGATCTTTTGGTGCTAGTTTGGCTGGTAGCTTCGTGTAATTTTTTATTTAACTCATCAATAGTCGATTCTAAATCGTCAATTTTCTCTTTTAGCTGAAGTATCACATCAACACCTGCTAAATTTACACCAAGTTCGCGGGTTAAATTTAGTATCGTTTTGACGCGATCAACGTCTTTTTGCGAGTAGAGTCTCATCTTGCCATCTGTTCTTGAGGGTTCAACTAGTCCCTCTCTTTCGTACTGCCTTAAAGTTTGTGGATGTATGCTTAAAACCTTTGCTACAACGCTTATTAAAAAAA
>CAUSWS010000130.1:0-4625 GCA_963535265.1 uncultured Campylobacter sp.
CCGCCAAGTCCAGCCACGCCGATCACGGCTTTACTTAGGGCTAAATTTAGCTCAGGGCTGTTTCGTGAGGCGATCATCGCGCGTAAAACTTCACGCTCAGGCATCACGCCACGCCTTATAAATACGACATTTGAGCCATCTTTTAGCTCGCTATCTTCTTTTATAGCAAAGCCATCAACGATAAAAATGTCTGGCTTTGTCGCGTTAAATTTCTCTAAAAATTTATAAATTTCACTCTCTTTATCGCCAAGAGCAAGCTCTTTTAGCTCGCTAAGGCTTTTTGCTGGCACATTAAATTTTGCGCCATTTAGTATTATCTCTATCATTTTCTCCTCATCCACCGCCAACTAAAGTGACGATCTCATAAGCTTTGGCCTCGCTCATAAAGTGCTCACTCCAAAGCTTTTTTGGCAAAATTTCTCCGTCTCGCTCAAGGGCTATAAATTTAAGCTCATAGCCATTTTCAGCTAAAAAATCATAAACGCTTATATCGTTTTCAAGCTCGAAAATTTTGCCATTTACTCTAAATTTGATCATTAAATTTTGTAGCTTTTTACAAAATTTGCGATCCTCTCGATCGCTTTTTTTATGCTCTCGATGTCTGTTGCAAAGGAAATTCTAAAGTATCCCTCCATGCCAAAGCCCACACCTGGCACCGTCGCTACATTCGCCTCTTCAAGCATCTTTTTGCAAAATCTAAGCGAGTCGCTATCTACGTCTTTACATTTTACAAATAGATAAAACGCACCATCAGGCTTAACTACGCTTAGCCCAGGGATAGCATTTATCATCTCAACTGCCACGTCGCGTCTTTTTTCATACTCTTTTCTCATGTTTTCGATATCTTCGTCAGTTTCGCCAAGAAGCGATGGGATAGCGCCTATTTGCACGATAGAGCTAATGTTGCTTGTGCTTTGGCTTTGAAGCTTTTTGATGCCAGCAATTAGCCAGTCCATCGAGCTTGCTATATAGCCAAATCTCCAGCCAGGCATCGCTCCACACTTGCTTAGGCCATTTATCGTGACCGTTCTTTTAAAAAGATCCTCGCTTACTGAGGCTACTGCGTGAAATTCTTTGCCGTAGATCACTTTTTCATAAATTTCATCGCTCGTGACGATAATGTCAGTGCCCTTTAGAACCTCGCCAAATGCTGCGATCTCCTCTTTTGTATATACGGCTCCAGTTGGGTTTGTCGGGTGATTTAGCGAAAAGACTTTTGTTTTTGGTGTGATCGCTTTTTTTAGCTGCTCGGCTGTTATTTTGAAATTTGTGCTCTCGTCTGCCTCGATAAAGACAGGCACACCACCACAAAATTTAACGATCTCAGGGTAGCTCACCCAGTATGGAGATGGGATGATGACTTCATCACCTGGGTTGATAAGCGCTTGAAATACATTAAAAAGTGAGTGTTTTGCGCCGATGTTTGTGACGATTTGGCTTGCTTTATAGTCAAGTCCGTTATCTCTTTTTAGCTTTACTCTGATGGCCTCTATCACCTCAGGCAGGCCCGGCACTGGCGTGTATTTGCCGCTTTTGCTATCGTTATCAAGTGCGTTTTTTACAGTTTCTCTTATCTTTTTTGGAGTCATAAAGTCAGGCTCACCAGCTGAAAGCGAGATCACGTCGATGCCAGCAGCCTTCATCTCTTTGGCCTTTGTGCTGATCGCGATTGTGATTGACTCGCTTAATGTTTGCATTCTGTTTGCTAGTTGCATTTTCGTCCTTTTTAGTTGATTGTTTTTAAGTAGCTATTATCATTTAAAAATAGATAAAGTTCGCCCAAAATTTGCTTCTTTTGCGTTTCGTTTATCAGAGTTGATTTCTCTAAGCGCTCATTTAGAGTGTCTTGGATCTCGTAGATATCGTAGTCCATATCCTCCATGATATCAAGGATCGACTGGCTCTCTAATAAATTTGTGACCTTGTAGCCATCACTTGTTATCTCTACCGTAGCTTCTGTTGGATGAGTGAAGAGGTTGTGCTTCATGCCGATCACCTCTTGATATGCGCCAACTAGGAAAAATCCCAAGAAATAATCCTCCTTCTCCACATCCACGTCGTGCAAAAGCAGTGGGTTTTTCTCGTCATCATAGCTGATCTCGCCGTCGCTATCGCAGGTGATGTCCCAGATCGAAGCTGGCAGGGTAGGGCGCTCATCAAGCCTGTCAAGCGGCATGATAGGGAAATTTTGCTTTAGTCCCCAAAAGTCTGGCAAGCTTTGAAAGATCGAGAAATTTAGCAGGTATCTCTCTTGAACCTCTTTTTGAATTTTGGTTAGATCGCTTGAGTTGCTCTTGTTGCCAAGCATCACGACAGCTTTTTTGCTAATTAGCCTTAAAAGCACCTCGGCGTTTGACCTATCTTGCAGATCGACATAGCCTAGATCAAAGAGCGTGAGGATGCTCTCGGTGTGGTGGATGGCGTCGTGCAGGTACTCTAGGGCGTTTGAAGGCTTGATTGACTTGTAAAGATCGACTAGCTCGGTTATTAAATTTGGATTATTTTTCTTTAAATTTAGCTTCTCTTCGGTGTATTCTTGAGAAAAAAGTTCAAGCACAGGAGCGACCAAAAGCGCGTGAGAAGCGGCGATATAGCGACCTGACTCTATGAAAATATCTGGCTCGATCTCCTTTTTTTGCTCGCTTATGGTTTTAAGCATATAAACAACGTCATTTGCGTATTCGTTTAGCGTATAGTTTCTGCTACTCTCCTCTTTAAACTGCGAGTATTCAATCGCTAGACCGCCGCCTAAATTTATCGCTTTTAAATTTGTTGCACCCATTTTTCTAAGCTCAGCGTAGATGTTGCCAGCCTCGATGAGTGCTTTTTTGAGCGGGTGGATCTCGCTTATTTGAGAGCCGATGTGAAAGTGTATCATCGTGAAGTTTTCAAGTAAATTTGCCTTTTTTAGCATCTTCACAGCTTCTATTAGCTCGGTTGATGTTAGGCCAAATTTAGAGTGGATACCGCCACTTTTTGCCCAGAGCCCCGATCCTGTCGAGTGTAGCCTTATGCGAAGTCCGATCTTTGGTTTTGGTTTAAAGCGCTCTTTTGCGATGGCGATTATCGCTTCAAGCTCGTTTAAGCCCTCGATCGTTAGCGTGATGTTATGCCCCATCTCAGCAGCAATGAAGCCTATATTTATCATCTCTTTATCTTTAAAGCCATTTACCGTTATAGGCGCTTTGTCGTTGTTATAAGCCATAGTTAGAAGTAGTTCAGCCTTGCTACCAGCCTCAAGGCCGTAGTTATAGGGCTTGCCAAGGCGAACTAGGTTTTTTACAAAGCCGGGATATTGATTGACTTTAAGCGGGAAAACGGCGTTAAAGCTGCCTTTGTAGGCAAACTCTTTCTTTGCCTTTGCAAAGCTTGCGTGGATTTGCTCGATCTGCTTTTGGATAAGGTGCGGAAAGCGAAGCAGTAGTGGCCCTCTGTAGCCATCGTCTCTTATCTCTTTGACGATGTCGATTATCGCTGGTTTGCTAGCTTCGTTTATGCAGACTTTGCCATCTTCTATCACAAAATTTGAATTGCCCCAAATGCTAAGTCCAAAATCATTCATCCCAGCTCCTTTTCAAGCTCATCTAAATTTATCGTTTTTTCATCTTTGGTCTCTAAATTTTTATACCAAATTTTATTCTCTTTCATCTCGTTTTCGCCCACACAAAGGAAAATTTTTGCCTTTTTGTTGTCGGCATTTTGCAGATGTTTTTGAAGTTTTTTGGCTTCATAAGAAATTTCAACTTGATATTTTTTGCGAAGTTTTGAGCCAAGCGCATAGACAAAGTCTAAATTTGGCGCATCAAGCGCGCAAAGATAAATTCCAGCTCGCTCATCCTGGGCCTCACCTAAAATTTCCATTATCCTCTCAACACCCATCGCAAAACCAACGCCGTAACTTGCTCTACCGCCAAGATACTCAACAAGCCTGTCGTATCTGCCACCACCAGCAACTGCACTTTGTGAGCCGATCTCGTTGCTTATAAACTCAAACGCCGTCTTGCAGTAGTAGTCTAAGCCGCGAACGAGTTTTGTATCTATCTCAAATTTAACGCCATTTGCCGTTAAAATTTCTTGCAGTTTTGCAAAATCAGCCTGCGTCTCATTACTTAGGCTATCAGTGATGACTGGGGCGTTTTTGTAAATTTCTTGGCAGCTCTCGACCTTGCAGTCAAGCACGCGGATAGGGTTTAAAAGCTTGCGTCTTTTGCAATCTTCGCAAATTTTATCGTCGTTTTCATCTAGAAATTTGACTAGCTTTTCTTTGTACGACTTCATCGAGCTCTCGTCGCCAAGCGAGTTTATTTTTAAGGTCGTTTTTATATTTAGTCTGTTAAAAATTTCGCTCACCATCAAGATAATGCTCGCATCCTCATAGACGCTGCCCTCGCCAAAGCACTCACAGCCAAACTGGTGAAACTCTCTTAAACGGCCTTTTTGTGGGCGCTCGTAGCGAAACATCGAGCCGTGATAAAAGCAGCGTTTTATAGCGTTTGCCCTGTCAAGTTTTGCCTCGATAAAGGCTCTAACCACGCCAGCTGTGCCCTCTGGACGCAAGCAAACGTCGTTACCGCCTTTGTCTTCAAACTGATACATCTCTTTGCCCACGATGTCGCTACTCTCGC
>CAUSWS010000131.1:0-4596 GCA_963535265.1 uncultured Campylobacter sp.
AAGACTTCTGAGCTAGCAAAAATGTGGCAAGATAAATTTAAAGCCATAGCAACAGGCGAGGGCGGTGTAAATGATATGTACGCACTTCGTGAAGAGCTTGGTAAAAACAACTGGGATCTAATGGGTATCTTTAGAACTGGCGCAAAACTTGATCAGCTCTCTAAAAATTTAGAAGCTATCCAAGCAAAATATGACACCATCAAAGTGCCAAATCAAAATCCAGTCATGAACACAGCATTTACTGACTATGTCGAGCTTGGCAACCTTATACTTCTTTCTCGTGCAGCATGTCTTGCAGCGCAAAATCGTCTTGAGAGCCGTGGCGCTCACACAAGAGAGGACTATCCAAAAAGAGATGATGTAAATTTCTTAAAACACAGCATAGTCACACTAAAAGACGGCAAGCTTGAACTTAGCTACAAAGACGTTGTAACAGGCATATTTTCACTTGACGGCAAGAAGCCAGAGTAAGGAGCTAGGATGAAAATTATTATCGACCGTTTTGACGGAACTAAAAAATATGAATCAACTTATGAGCTAACAAATGAAGAGATCAAAGGCAAAACTCTTTTAACAGTGCTTTTTGATATCAAACAAAAAAAGGATGCGACATTAAATTTCACAGCATCTTGCCGCTCAGCAATATGCGGTGCGTGCGCTGTTAGAGTAAATGGTCACTCATATCTAGCTTGCGATACAAAGATGAACGAGCTTTTGGCTGAGTATGGTAACCCAGATACTATTAGAATTTCTCCACTTGGAAATTTCAAGGTTATCTCAGACCTTATGGTGGATTGGGAGCCAAGTATCGAAAATTTACGCAAGATCAAACCAAGCATCACTGCTAAGTCAGAATTTAGCGCTGCAAAAGGCTGTAAGCAAAGCCAAAAAGAGTACGATAAAGTCGCACTTGAATGGGACTGCATACTTTGTGGTGCGTGCGCTAGCGAGTGCAATAAGCTTGAAGCAGACGCGAGTGATTATATGCAGCCGTTTGTATTTGTTCATGCTTATAGAGCTGCTTTTGACTCACGTAGCAAAGATCCTATGCCACACCTAAAGCCAGCTATTGACAACGGACTTTGGATGTGTGCAAAGTGTCAAGAGTGTGCTGACCGCTGTCCAAAAGGCATAAGCGCATGCGGTGACATAACTGATCTTCGTATCATGGCTATACAAAAAGGCTTTAATGAGGGCATGGGACCAGATCACGCTGAGGCATTCTTAACTGATCTAGTTGATGGCTCAGGCAGACTAAATGAGGTTAGACTTGCGCTTCGTTCAGAAGGCGTTATCAAAAATATGGGCAAACTAGACATCGCTGCAAATTTAATGCTTGCTGGTAAGATGAATCCGCTTCATATTTTTGGTGAAGAGGATATTGAAGGACATGATGATCTAGTAAAAATGATAAATGCGGCTCGCAAAGCTGCTAGTAAGGAGTAATTATGCAAAATGAATTCGCTTTTTTCCCAGGATGCGTACTCACTCAAGCAGCTAAAGAGGCTAAGATGTCGCTTGAGGCCATCGCTCCAGTACTTGGCTGGAAGCTTCACGAGATAAAGGGCTGGAGCTGCTGTGGTGCTCAACAAGCACAAGACGTGGATCCTATGGCTGCACTTGTGGCAAACGCTAGAAATATCGCACTTGCAGAGCAGATGAATATGCCGATGCTTACAACATGTTCAACCTGCATGCTAACCCTAACAAGAGCTAAAAGTACGCTTGATAAGGGCGCAAAAGATCGTATAAATACATTTTTAGCTGAAGGCAATATGAAATATAACGGCTCAACCGAGATCACAAGCCTTCTTTGGGAGCTTTATCAAAATGTTGATACGCTAAAAGCAAAGGTTGTTAAACCACTTAGCGGCCTAAAAGTAGCGCTATTTTACGGCTGCCACAGTCTAAGACCTGAAAAAGACCTACACAACAAAGAAAGCTCAGTCAATCCTAAAAGCTTTGAAACCGTTGTAAGCGCGCTTGGAGCTACTATCGTGCCATTTGAGAAGAGGCTTGACTGCTGTGGTTTCCACGCGAGCTACCCAGCTGGCATATCTGTAAGAAAAATGTCAAGTCAGATCGTAAATAACGCTGATCAAAATGGCGCGGACGTAGTTGTCACACCATGCCCGCTTTGTCAAATGCAACTTGACATCTATCAAGAGAGATATCAAGATGAGAACCACTCAGATGTTAGAAAACCTATCATCCACCTTTCTCAGCTAGTAGGCCTTGCACTTGGCCTATCTGTGGAAGATCTAGGTCTTGATCTAAACATCATCGACGCTAGCAAGATAGCGTAAATTTATCCCACGTCTTTTAGCGTGGGAGATTTGACTTACACAATTAAAATTTTTACTGTAACAAAGACAATAAATAAATATATGAAATTTTAAAATTTGTAGAAGTAGAATAAAGCCCAAATTTCTTTGGGCTTACAAATTTTATATAGCTTTTATCATCACTTTTGTTAGGAGTTCTGAAAATTTAGCTGGATTTTCTAGGCTCATACCCTCATTTAGCCTTGCCATATCAAGAAGTAAAGGCGCTATATCATAAACCATCGCCTCATTTTTCTCAAGTTTGGCAAAAATTTCATGATCAGCATTGATCTCCAAGATCGGCTTAACTTTTGGAGCATTTGCGCCTTGTCCCATCTGTTTTAACATCTCTTGCATAGCGTAATCAGGATCGTTTTTATCATATATTAGCACCGCAGCCGAGCTTGAGAGTCTTGAGCTTAGCCTAACGTCTTTTACCTCGTCTTTTAAGATCTCTTTCATCTTAATAAGTGTGTTTGCAACCTTGCTCTCATCGACCTTCTCATCGTTTTTGATCTCGTCGTTTATGTCTGCGTGTGAGACTGATTTTAGAGGTGTTTTGTCAAATTCATTTACCATTGGCATGACGATCGTATCGATCTCTTCATCCATTATTAACACTTCGATATCGTTTTTCTTAAAGCTCTCAAGAAGCGGCGAATTTCTTAGCATATTTTCGTTGTTGCCGCTGATATAGTAGATAGATTTTTGATCCTCTTTCATCGCTTCTTTGTACTCTTTTAGACTGATAAGTCCATCTCTTTTTGAACTTTTAAATAGGCAAAGATCCAAAATTTGCTCTTTTTCAGCGTTAAAACCATAAAGTCCCTCTTTTAAAACCTTGCCAAATAGTTTGTAAAATTTTATGTATTTTTCGCGGTCGTTATCTTTTACTTTTGCAAGTTCGCTTAAAATTTTCTTCACGCTTTGCTCTTTAACGGTTCGCATGATCGCATTTTCTTGTAAAATTTCACGGCTAACGTTTAGCGGCAAGTCCTCAACATCGATCACGCCTTTGATAAATCTTAGATACGGCGGTAAAAGCTCTTTTGCATCGTCAGTTATAAAAACCCTTTTCACATAGAGCTTCACACCACTTTGATAATCAACCCTAAAGAGGTCAAACGGCTCAGTGCTTGGCACATAAAATAGCGTCGAGTACTCGATCTTGCCCTCGGCTTTTGTGTGTATATAAAGAAGCGGATCGCTGCTGTCATGTGAAATTTGCTTATAAAAGTCGTTGTAGTCTTGCTCTTTGAGGCTTGATTTGCTTAGTCTCCAAAGCGCATTTGCCTTGTTTATCTGCTCGTTTTTGCTCTCATAAGTGCCTTCTTTTTCGCCTTCTTTTGGTGCGACGTAGCTCTCTTTATCCATAAATATAGGATAAGGGATGTGGTTTGAGTACTTTTTGACTATCTCCTCTATACGCCAAGAATTTGCAAACTCATCGTCGTTTAAATGAAGGATTATATCCGTACCAAAGCCATCTTTGCTAGCCTCTTCGATCTCGTAGCTTTTCGCGTCAGATGTCCATTTATAGGCTTTGTCGCTTAGAGCTCGTTTGCTTATAACTTCGATCTTGTTTGCCACCATAAAGGCTGAGTAAAAGCCAACGCCAAACTGGCCGATAAGCGAGCTATCTTTTTTGGCGTCACCGCTTAAGCTTTGCATAAAGCCCTTTGTGCCGCTTCTTGCAATGGTGCCTAAATTTGCTATAAGCTCGTCTTTGTCCATGCCGATACCATTGTCACTGATGGTTAAAGTCTTGGCTTTTTCATCTACTTTGATGTCGATCCTTGGGGTATAACTTAGGCTTTTATACTTTTCATCGGTCAAGCATAGGTAGTTTAGCTTGTCAAGTGCGTCGTTTGAGTTTGATATGAGCTCTCTTAAAAATATCTCTTTGTTTGAGTAAAGAGAGTGGATCATCAAATTTAAAAGGTCATTGACCTCGGTTTGAAATTCAAATTTATCTGCCATTTTCTTTTCCTTTTTTAAAATTTTTGGCAGATTATAACACAAAGTGATAAAAATACTCTTAACATTGATAGTAATGCTATCAAGATTTTTAACAAACTTTATAAAATGTATTAAAAGAGTTATATTTTATAAATAAAACAATAATACATATTTAAAAATTATTATTAATTATGGCTATTTGTATAGTTTTAATTTAAAATAGTAGTATAATCAAGCCATAAATTTATAGGAGGGATACGTAGCATCTTAGTCAAGGTCTCAGCGATCATCGCTTTAGTTCTTGCCATCTGTA
>CAUSWS010000132.1:0-4566 GCA_963535265.1 uncultured Campylobacter sp.
AGCACGCTTAAAGGTGCTATTATCAGGCTCTTTGCGTCCTTTTTCTCAAGCACTCTAACAAGCCCCCAGACGACAAAAACGCTAAGTGGGATGATGAGCATGTCAGTGTCGTAATATCCTGCCATAGTACGGTTGTAGTAGCTATTTGCGATCACTGCAAGAAGTGCAGCGATGAAGCCAGCCATTTTTGCTTTGTATTCATTTGCGATCAAGATAACAGGCACAGCCACAAGCGATGAGAAAAAGACGCTCATATAAATCATCACTGTCTCGAGTTTGACGCCCAGAAATTTCACGATCCAGTAAGTAAGTGTGGAAAGCGGATAGCCGTAGTAGCTAAGGTCGTTTTCCTGGTGAAAGCCAGCCAGCATGTCCCTTGCACCCTCGGCAAATGCGTAGCCGTCGTTTGTGCTGATCATCAGCTCGTTGTTCCAGAAAAATACCGGATACTCGCTCGCCCAAAAGACCCAGTAAAGCCTACAAACCATGCCAAAAAGGACTGCGACAAATATCATAAGGTATAAAGAGTAATTTTTAAAAAACAAATTTCTATTCATTAGGATTTTCCAAAAAATTTATAAGCTCGCTCGCTATATTTTCACTATCAAAAAATTTAGCCCGATTATACGCAACATTTTCAAAATTTTGCCTTATTTCACGAGTGTTAAGCACTTTTATCATCGCCTCTTTCATCGCATTTTCGTCATCAACTGGCACTAAAATGCCAAACTCACTATCGCCCAAAAGCTCCTTTGCGCCGCTCTTGTGCTCGGTTGAGATGATGGTTTTCTCGCACGCTAGTGCCTCCAAAAGCACATTTGAAAAGCCCTCAAAACGCGAAGCACAAAGCAAGCAAGAGGCGTTTTTTATATGCCTAAAAGGGTTTTTATCAGTGCCAAGAAGCTTTACTCGCTCGCCTACATTAAGCTTGTCTATCAAATTTTGCAGCTCATCTTTTAAAGGTCCTTTGCCAAGGATACCAAGCGTGGCGTGAGGGTCGTTGATCGAAGCTATTATTTTTATTAGCATGGCTTGATTTTTACCACTATCAAGGCGGCCTATGTTTATGAAAAATGGCTTAAAGTCGCTCTCAAGCGGCTCATCTTTTAGCAAATTTATAGTTTTTAGATCAAGAGCGTTATAAAGCACCTTTGTTTTTGCCTCGCTCATACCAAAATTTCGCACCAGATCCTCTTTGTTGCCAGCTGCATTTGCGAGGATTAGATCAGCTTTTTTATAAAGATGAGTGAGTAAAAATTTATTAACCCTGCCGCTTAGATCGTTTTTATATAGGATTGACGGACAGCTTCGCTCGCTGATAACTAACCTAGCCTTTAGTCCTAAAATCCTAGCAACCCCAGCGATGTAGCATGGGCGGTTCATCAGCACAAACTGCGTGTCGATGCCTAAATTTTGGCAAAGATTTTTATATTTAAAGGCAAGCATTGGCATCGCTAAAAAGAGCCTTGCAAGCTTCTTTAGCCCGCTCTCGTAAGGATCGCTATTTTCTATAAAGTGGATCTGCACCTCGCTTGGAATCTCGTAAGCGATGACCTTGCTCATTAAGATGAGATGAACTTCATATCTTTTAACCAAAAATGGCAGTAAATTTGCCACATTTCGCTCAGCCCCACCAGGTCCCATCGAGTATAAAAAAACGGCTAATTTTTTCACTTGCTAACAACCTTTTTTATAAATTCTCGCCACTGCTTGATGATATTTTCTTTGCTAAATAAATTTGCACTTTCGCTGGCGTTTTTTGCTAGTTTTTGCCTCAAATTTTCATCTTTTAAAAGCATCTCAAACTTCTCTTTTAGATCATCACTGTTGCCATTTTTAAAGATAAGCCCATCAATGCCGTCATTTATAAGCTCTCTTGCGCCCACGGTGTCGCTACTTAGCCTAGCGCAGCCAAATGCACCTGACTCGATTAACACATTTGAAAGCCCCTCGCTTCGTGAGCTAAGAGTGAAAATTTTTGCCTCGCTATAAAGCTTTGTAACGTCGCTCATATGGCCTAAAAAATTGATATTAAGCCCTAAATTTGACGCCATTTGCTTTAGCTCACTCTCTTGCCTGCCGCTGCCTGCGATCTTTATCTCCCAGCCATCAAGCAAGCTCTTATCTACCTTGCTAAGTGCCTCAAAATAGATATCATAGCCCTTTACCGCCTCAAGCCTTGCCACGCTTAAGATGATGTTTTGCTTCTCGCAAATTTCAGACACGTCGATAAAAAGTGGATTATGTATGACCTCGCGATTTTTGGCAAATTTATAGTAGTCGTAGTCGCTTTTACTTAGCACGCTTAAACCATCTACAAATTTATACGAAAAGTCACGCATAGCGCTTGCGACTTTACTTTTTAAGTAGCTATGCTCGTGGTGCTCGGTTGCTATTAGTTTGCTCTTTAGCCCCAAATTTGCCAGCACACAAGCGACATTTGTCCAGTCGATAAAGCTAATTATGAGATCAGCCCTTTGCTCCTTAAAAAGCGCTCTAAGAGCCAAAATTTTCTTAAATTTTAAAGCCAGTCCAGAGCCAGTGACGTTAAGATTTATGATATTTATTTTTTCATTAAATTTATAAAGTCCAAGGTCCTCTTCAAGCAGGGCGATAGTGATCTCATTGTCCTTGCAAAGCTCATTTGCAAGCACGTTTAGCACGCGCTCGGCTCCGCCATTTCTAAGTGCGGCGATGACAAAAAGAATTTTCACTTCACACCTCCAAGCCTTAAAAGCTCCAGCCATTTTTTATAAATTTGCTCCACGCTAAACTCATCAAGTCTAGCTCTTGCGTTTTTAGCAAATTCGCCCATTTTTGCCTCATCTTGCACCAAATTTGCAAGCTTTTCGCTCATCTGCCCAGTGTCATTTATCTCGCAAAGCAAGCCATCAAAGCCATCTTTTATAAGCTCTTTTGCCCCGCTAGTCCTTGTCGCAACCCGCACGCAGTCATAGTTTATCGCCTCTATCAATGTGTTTCCAAGACCCTCGAAATTTGAGCAAGAGAGTAGCACCTTTGCCCTTTTATAAAGCTGGGCGATGTCGCTAACGTTGCCTAAAAACTCCACCTCTGCACCCAAATTTTTAGCTAAATTTTCTAAATTCGCTCTCTCGCCGCCATCTCCAGCGACAACAAATTTATAGCCGCTTTGCTTTAAGCTTGCCGCCACTCTTACAAACATTTCGCAGTTTTTTATCTTATTTAGCCTGCCAACAAATATGACTAAATTTTCTTTAGTAAAAATCTCGTCACAGCCCTTTTCAAAGAGTGGGTTATAAATTTTCATCACATTTTTGCAAAATTTCGAGTAGTAGCCAAGATCCTCGTCGCTTAAGACACTAAGTGCGTTTGCAAATGGATAACAAAGGCGTCTTAGCACCTTAAAAATAGCCCTTTTTGGCGCAAGGTAGTTTGTGTGCTCGCTTATAATAATAGGCGTTTTTAGACCCGCTGAGCTAAATAGCACCAAGGTATTTACGGCGTCTAAAAATGATATCACAGCGTCAAATTTGCCCTCTTTTATGAGCGCCCTTAAGGCAAGCACTTTTAAAACTCTCTTTTTTAAATTTCCAACCAAACCAAGCTCATCAGCCCCAACGCCTAAATTTATGAGCTTTACGTCACTTGCTAGCTCGTAAAATGGCTCATCTTTGTCAAATTTAACAAGGCTTACATCATGATCCATGCTAAATCTTGATGCGATCACCGCGCAAACTCGCTCCGCACCGCCACTTCTAAGCGTTGATGTGACAAATAATATCTTCATACGCCAAACCTTTGTTTTATCTTCACTCTAAGCTTTGAAAGTGCCTGTAAAAAGCCACTTGGAAGCGGACTAAGCAGCAAAAATATAAAGGCCTCTTTACTAAATTTAATGCTTAAACTTTTAAAGATACACCTTAGCATCAGGCCATATTCGCCTGCTATTTTGGCGTAGTAAGCGGCGTTTTTATACTGCAAGGCTAGAAATTTTGGCTCATTTTTTATAGCGATGTCGTAGTGCAAATTTGCTGTTTTTATATAGGCGTTTGCCACGTTTAACGCGTGTTTGCTGGCATTTAGCGTCGCACTATCGCTTCTTGCGATGCGGTAGATGTAAAGTGGCTTTTTAAGATAGAAGACATTTTTTTCAAAAAAGCGGATATAAAGCTCATTTTCGCCGCCAAAGCTCGTCTCATCGAACCTAAAATCATCTATAAATTCACGCGAAAAAAGCTTAAAATACTCGCCATTTATCCGCCCACAGTGATAATCAACCTTGCTCATCGCCCCGCTTTGCTTATATGGGCTTCTACCAGCCATCACATCAGTCATCACGCCATCTTTTTCGCAGATCGCGTCTGCAAAGACACACGAATACTTGCCACTTTTTAAAATTTCATAGCACTCTTTAATCGCCTCAGGCAAAAGCTCATCGTCATCGTCAAGTAAGCAGACAAACTCGCCTGTTGCGTTGTCAAAGCCGTTATTTTTGTTGCCATTTGGGCTCTTTTTGTGGGCTATGTTTTTTACAAATTTGATCCTTGCGTCGTTAAAACTCTTGCAAATTTCACTCGCACTCTC
>CAUSWS010000133.1:0-4549 GCA_963535265.1 uncultured Campylobacter sp.
GCCACTCTTGCTTCAAGGGCTGAAATTTTATCTGGATATGTGTTTAAAATTTGCGTTTGTTTGTAGCTTAGCTTTGCGCCAGATTTACTCTTTTGCTTGGCTTCATTTTGGCTATTTGCTAGCTCTTTTTCAAATTTATCAAGCTCTTTCATCTCATCTTCAAGCTCCAAATAGACGCTATACTCTTCATGCAAGACATTTATCTTTGTCCCCTCAAACGCCCAGAGCTTATTTGCCATCTTATCGACAAAATACCTATCGTGGCTAACTAGCAAGATAGCCCCTTCAAAGCTTTGCAAGTAGTCCTCTAAGATGTTGATAGTTGCGATATCAAGGTCATTTGTCGGCTCGTCAAGCACCAGCACATCGTAAGTTTTGGTAAAAAGCATCGCAAGCGCGACGCGGTTTTTCTCGCCGCCACTTAAAACGCCTATCTTTTTATCTAGAAATTCCTTTGGAAAGAGGAAATTTTTAAGATAGCCATAAACGTGCATATTTCGCCCACGAACCAGCACGTGATCGCCACCATTTGGGCAAAATGTCTCTATAAGGCTCTTGTCATCATCAAGGACATTTCTAGCTTGATCAAAGTAGCCGATGCTCACCTCGCCTCTTTTTATCTCGCCGCTACTTGGCTTTTCAAGTCCTAGCAAAATTTTAAGCAGCGTGCTTTTGCCACTGCCGTTACGCCCCACAATGGCGATCCTCTCGCCCTGCAAAACCCTTGCGTCAAATTTTTCAAAAAGCACCTTGCTGTCTATGATCTTGCCTAAATTTTTAAACTCAAAGAGCATTTTTTTGCGGTTTTGGCTCTGAACTTGGTTGAAATTTTTACTTGCACGCTCAAGTTCTAGCCTCACGCGCCTTATCACGCCTGGGTTTTTCTTAGCCTCCTCGCGCATAGCAAGCACCCGCTCTTTTCTGCCCTCATTTCGCTTTAGCCTAGCTTTTACGCCGCGCCTTAGCCACTCCTCTTCAGCCTTTAGCTGCTTTAGTAGCGTCTCATGCGACTTTGCAAGGCTTGCTAAAATTTCCTCTTTTTTGGCTAGATAGTTTGCATATCCGCCCTCGAAATTTTTTAAGCTTGCATCCTCGACCTCAACGCACCTAGTAGCGAGCGCATCTATAAAATACCTATCGTGGCTTATGAAAACTATGCTTTGATTTGAGCTTTTAAGCATATCTTCAAGAAATTTGACCATATAGACATCAAGGTGGTTTGTAGGCTCATCAAGCAGCAGCACATCTGGCTTTTTAAGGATGAGCGCACCCAGTGCCACACGCCTGATCTCGCCACCACTTAGCGAGCAAATGGGTCTATTTTCATACTCTTTTAGCTTAAATTCTTGCAAAATTCGCTCGATCTTGTGCTCGATATTCCAGCCGTCCTTTGCCTCTATAAATTTTAAAAGCCTCTCTTGCTCTTTTAAAATTTCTTTGTTCTCTGGGTCGTTTGCTAGTAAGACGCCGCTCTTTTCATACTCGCTTATCGCGTCAAATATCTCTTTTAGCTCGTTATTTAGCGCATCTCTTACGCTAAAAGTGGCGTTAAAATTTGGATTTTGCGCTAGCATCTCGACGCTTATTAGGTTTTGCACTATACGCCTGCCGCTATCTGCTGCCACCTCGCCAGAGATGATCTTCATAAGCGTGCTCTTGCCACTGCCGTTTTTACCGATGATTGCTATCTTTTCATTTTCATTTACGCTAAGACTTACGCTGTTTAAAATCTCATTTGCGCCAAATTTTTTACTTACGTCTATCAGGTCGATTAATGCCATTTTTCTCTCAAATTTTAAATTTTTTGGATTATATCAAAAGGGAGCTAAAACCTAATTTGGCTATAATCGCCCCTAAATTTAAAAAGGGAGAAATTTATGAATCTTTCTATGAAAAAACTGGTCGTCCCTATATTTTTAGATATGTTTTTGCACTTTATAACGCTCATCATAAACACCTACATGGTGACAAAAGTGAGCGTGCATCTAGTTGGCGCCATGGGTGCAGGCAATCAAGTGATGGATCTTTTTATGACCATTTTTAACTTCCTAAGCATGGGCTGCTCAGTCGTCGTCGCACAAGCTCTTGGAGCAAAGCAAAACGAGCTAGCCTCAAGCGTCATACACGCAAGCATCACGTCAAATACGATCTTTGGCATAGCTTCAGCCATCATCATCTACGTCTTTGGCTACAACATCTTAAATTTACTAAACGTGCCAAGTGACCTCATAAACGATAGCTTCTCATACCTTCACATACTTGGCTTTGCCTTGCTATTTGATGGCATCGGCATGGTACTAGCTGCGGTGCTTCGCGTCTATAATCTAGCAACCGCGGTCATGCTAACTTCAGTTTTGATGAACATCATCACCATCTTTGGCAACGCCATCGCCCTTTTTGGCTGGTTTGATCTGCCAAATTTAGGCTTGCAAGGTGTTGCTATCTCGACATTTGTAGGTAGGCTTATTGGCGTTTTTGTCCTACTTTACATGCTTATACGCGTGGCAAAAGTTAAAATTTATCTTAGCAAACTGCTTGTCGTACCGTTTGGAATTTTAAAGAAAATACTCTCAGTTGGTCTGCCAAGTGCTGGCGAAAATTTACTATGGATGGCGCAATACATGGTCGCATTTGGCTTTATCGCGAGCATGGGCGAAGCAACTCTTAGCGTGCAAACGATCTACTTTCAGATCACTCTTCTCATCTTGCTTTGTGGCGCAAGTATCAGCGTGGCAAACGAGGTCATCGTGGGACATTTGGTTGGAGCAAGCGAGTTTAACGAGGCTTACACCAGAACCTTTAAAGCCTTGTGGCTTGGAATTTCTATCACGCTCATCGTCGTTTTGATCGCCTACGCCTTAAAGTATAAGATCATGGACGCACTAAATTTAGATGAGAGCTTGCGCAAGATAATGCTACCACTCTTTACGCTCTCGATCGTGCTAGAGGCTGGCAGAACCTTTAACATCGTCATCGTAAATGCCCTTCGCGCAAGTGGCGACGCGAAATTCCCACTTGCAACTGGGCTTATCTTTATGTGGGGGCTTTCGCTGCCGCTTGGATATTTCTTAGGCATACACCTTGGCTGGGGCATCGTTGGCGTTTGGATAGGATTTTGCGCTGATGAGTGGTTAAGAGGCCTTGCAAATACTTGGCGCTGGAGAAGCAAAAAATGGCAGTCAAAACGCCTAGTTTGAGGCAAAAGAGCCTAAATTTAGACTTTTATGGTCTAAGCGTTTTAGTAAATTTTAAAACAAATGTAAAAGCTATGCGCCTAAGAGTTGGCAAGGATGCTAAGATCACGCTTTCTATGCCATTTTATAGCACGCAAAAGATGGCTCTTGGCTTTCTTGAAACGCACAGAATTTGGCTTGAAAACTCTTATAAAAAAGCTCTTTTAAATTTGCCAAAAGATGATGAGATGAAATTTCTTGGGCAAATTTATAAGATCAAATTTGATGAGAGCGCAAAAGAGCCTTTTTTTGAAGATAAATTTATCATAACGCCAAATTTAAAGGCGCTTGAGCGCTTTATAAAAGCAAGAGCAAAAGAGCTATTTTTGGAGCTTGTAAGCTACTATCGGCCTCATATCAACAGGCCAGTTAGTCGCATCGTCATACGAAAAAGCAAAACTCGCTGGGGGAGCTGCAACCACAAAAAAGGCTATATAAACTTAAGCCTTAGGCTCATCGAAAAGCCGCTCTCTGCCGTGCGCTACGTCGTACTTCACGAGCTTACCCACCTGCTCTATCCGCATCATCAAAGCAGCTTTTATAAATTTATAGAAGCCATCATGCCTGATTACAAAGAGCAAGAGCAAATTTTAAAATCATAATTATTTTTCATCAAGTAAGTGTAAATTTAATTATGTTAAAATTGCACATTACTTTACAAAAGGAAATTTAAATGAAAAAAATGATTTTTATCTCGCTTCTTGCAGCTTGCGCTCTAGCAGGCGACTTTGAAGATGGCTTGAAAGCTTATGCTGACTCAAATTTCACTGAGGCTTTGTCTAAATTTGAAGCAGGTTGCGCGGCAAATGACGCAAGATCATGCGTAATAGCAGGTGCGATATACCAGGTTGGCAAAACTGACGTGCCAGATAGCAACAAAGCGCTAGAGTTTTACAATAAAGCTTGCCAAGGCGGTGAAAAAGAGGGTTGCTCAGCAGCCGGTGGAATTTATCTAGATAACGATCCACAAAAGGCAAGAGAGCTTTTTAACAAAGCTTGCGAGCAAAATGACGGCTACTCTTGTGGCATGACAGGCTCGATACTAATAGAAGCTAAGAAATTTAAAGAGGCTTACACATTTTTAGAAAAAGGTTGCAAGCTAAATGATAAGATGTCTTGCGAGTTTGCAGGCGATCTAAAACGCTCAAAACAACTTTGATCTTTAGGTTTTTAAAGGCTAAATTCTCACTTTTTACAAAATCAATAGAAATTTATAAATAAATTTAAAAGTCTAGGCAAGAGAGCTCTTGCCTAATGTTAAATCGCTCTTATTTGATCAAGCGGTTTATCTTTTATGCCCCACTGAGTCATAAAGA
>CAUSWS010000134.1:0-4510 GCA_963535265.1 uncultured Campylobacter sp.
CTTCATCTATGAGCGCGACAGAGCTGTCATCGCAGCTACTTTCGATGCCAAGTATCATCTAAACTCCGCTAGTATCATGCCAGCAAATTTCTCTTTGCCATTTTCGCTTTTGTAAAACTCAACTCGGTAAATTTTGCCATCTTTATCTATGCTATAGCTTTTGTTTAGGTTGTTTTTATCGATGTCCTGCTCGCTCTCATCAACGCTTTTAGTGCCATATCCTATGACATTTACGCGCACGTTTTTGAGAGCTTTTATCTTAAAACTTTTTTTAACGCTAAATTTATCGCCACTTTTTAGCACCTGCTCATTGCCATCGCTTAAGAGAGAAATTTTATCAAGCGGCTTTGCAAACTCGAAGTATTGCGGTTTTAGCCTTGTGACAGAGCGGTTGCCATACTGCACTTTGTAGGTGTCGTTATCTTTTATGACGGCGATTAGCGGATTTGGCGACTTGTAACTTAGCTCGCCCTTTTTAAATGGCACGAAGCTTATCACTGGCTTTAAGTTTTTAAGGCTAAGAGCGTAGCTGTCAAATAGCTCAAGTCTGATCTCCTTTTCGATCGCTTTTTTCACGCTTTTGACATTGAGCTCAAAAGGCCTAGTAAAGCTAATGCCAGCCTTTTTCATATACTCCTCGATCGCTATAAGGTGATAATATGTCCTTTGCTCGGCGTTTAAATTTTTGCTAGCTTCGTTTGCAAAGGCGGACTTGTTTTGCGTGATCGCGTAGTAGGTGAGGCTTTTTAGCATCTCTTTGTCGCCCATCGCCGTGTGCGTGTTTTTGACGTGATACTGATGTTTTGGATCTATGAGGTGCTTATTTAGCACGTCTTTTACGCTTGAGGCGATACTTTCAAGCTCTGGATACTTTGAGCCTGGCAGTGTGCTTTGGTCGATGATGCAAGTGTTGCCCCATTTGTCTGGATTTTCGTCCTTGCTTATAAATTTATCTCTGTAATATCCGCTGCCATCGTGTAAATTTAAGATGAGCGTGACGTTTTTGTCGGTGATGACGTCTTTTATCTTCATTACTGAGTTGTAGTCTGGATCGTCCTTTTCGACGTGGGCGAATTTTCTATTCATATCGCCTTTTGTGCCACGACTGCGCTCGATGATGCTTGGGAAATTTAAATTTGGCACGACCCAAAGCGAGCCTTTTGTGATGTTGTAGTCAGTCGCCACGATAGAAGCCGCCAAAAAGCCGCCTGGCTCGTCGCCTTGTATGCCACCGATTAAGAGCATAGTATTGCTACTTGGCTCACCTTTTTTGATAAGTGCATAGTCCAGTGCGCTTGCATTTGCAAGGCTTGCAGCCGCAAGAGCTGCTAGAAAAAGTCTAAATTTACGCATTAATATCCTTCGTAATGCTTTGTTTTTGGTAAAAGCAAATTTAAAACTATACCAGTAACCGCACCAAGTCCGATACCTGAAAATTTAACCGCACCAAGATCAAGCACCATGCCACCTATGGCAAAGATGAAAATTAGGGCTACGATTATCATATTTCTAGGATCAGCAAGATCGACTTTATTTTTTATAAGTGTCTCCATGCCAACGCTTGCGATGATGCCAAAAAGTAGCAGCATGATGCCGCCGATAACTGGCGCCGGGATGGTCGAGAGCACCGCGCCAAGCTTGCCAACAAAGGCTAGCACGATAGCAGTGATCGCTGCAAAGGTCATGATCGCTGGATTATACGCTTTTGTAAGACTAACTGCGCCTGTTACCTCTGAGTAGGTGGTGTTTGGCGGACCACCAAAGGCAGCAGCTAGCGAGGTGGCTAGGCCGTCGCCTAAAAGAGTATTTTTAAGCCCTGGATTTTTCAAAAAATCCTCTTTCGTGACGTTTGAGATAGCGAGCATATCGCCGATGTGCTCGATCGCTGGGGCGATGGCGATAGGTATCATGTAGATGATCGCTTCGAGTTCAAATTTTGGTGCGCTAAAGCTTGGCACTCTAAACCAAGGAGCGTTAGCGATGGCGCTAAAATCAACCATGCCAAAGCAGTAAGCCACGATGTAGCCAGCGATGATGCCAAGTAGGATCGGTATAAGCCTAAACATCCCGCGTCCTAGCATCATGACAACGATAGTGGCGATAAGCGATGTGGCCGCTACCATCATAGCTACGTTTTGAGTGTAGGTTTCGGTAGCTGAAGTCGCCATCTTAACGGCATTAGGAGCTAGTATCAGACCTATGGTCATGATGACTGGACCAACAACGACTGGAGGCAAAATTTTATGCAAAATTTTCTCTCCGCCAAAGCGAACAACAAGACTTAGCGCGACATAGAAAAATCCAGCAAATATAACGCCGCCCATCGTCACTGGTATGCCCCATTTTTCGATGCCGTACTGAAGCGGAGCGATGAAGGCAAACGAGCTTGCTAGAAAGATCGGCGGGACGTTTTTTCTAGTTATTAGCTGAAAAAGCAGTGTGCCAAGACCTGCTGTAAAGAGCGCGACGTTTGCGTCAAGCCCCGTAAGGATAGGCACGAGCACGAGCGCGCCAAAGGCGACAAATAAAAACTGCACACCGATGAGACTTTGCCTAAGATCAAATTTATACCCCTCATACCTTTGCATTTAGCATCCTTTTTGCGTATTCTCTAACCTCTTTATCAACTTCATAAATTTCATCTACGCTTGAAATTTTAAGACTCTTAAATTTTTTAGCTGAACCTAAAATGAGCCTTGATATATCTAAAAATGAGCACTTTTTCTCTAAAAAGCTAAATACCCCAACCTCGTTTGCAGCGTTTATGACGACACCTAGATCAGGACTAGCCAAGACTTCATCTTTTAGAGAAAAGACTGGATATTTTTTATGGCTGATCTTGTGAAATTTGATATTTTTTAGATCAAGTAAATTTGCGTGAGAGACGATGCTTTGCTTAACTTTTTCAAGCATAGCGTGTGCGATAGCTAGCTTCATATCAGTGCGTGAGAGGTGCATCGTGCTTGAGCCATCGATAAACTCAACTACTGCGTGGATGGCTGAAGTTGGCTCTATCACGGCCTCGATATCTTTGATACCGTAAAGCCAGTAGGCCTCCATCACCTCAAAAAGCTTGTTTGTCATAGTCGCACTGTCAATCGTTATCTTTGCGCCCATATCCCAGTTTGGATGTTTTAGAGCGTCACTTGGTGTGGCGTATTTTAGAAATTTGATCGGTTTTTTATAAAATGCACCACCGCTTGCTGTGATGATGAGCTTGCTTGGAGTAGTTTTGTTTTCCAGTAGAAATTTAAGCCCAAAATGTTCGCTATCAATTGGTAAAATTTCTCTTGTTTTTAAAAATTTACCGCCAACAACAAGGCTCTCTTTGTTTGCAAGGGCGAGCCTTTTGCCAAGTGCTTGTGTCTTTAGACTAGGGGCTAGACCAGCAAAGCCAACAAGGGCATTTATCACCTTTTTTGAGCTTGAAATTTCAAGCATTTCTAGCAGTCCAGCCTCGCCAGAAAAGATATTTCTTGGCTCAATATTTTTTACATTTTTAGCTAGCTTTTCATCGCCCACACAGACAAATTTTGGCTTAAATTTTAAAATTTGCTCGTTTAGCAAAGCTACGTTTTTAGCGCAGCTTAGCGCCTCAACCTCTACATTAAATTTCTCGCAGAGCGCTAGAGTATTTTTGCCGATCGAGCCAGTTGAGCCAAGTATTACCACGATAGCGACCAAAGTAGCGCAACAACGCCAAATAAATAGCCATCTATCCTATCAAGCATACCGCCGTGACCTGGGAAAAGCGCGCCGCTGTCTTTGACACCGCAAAGTCTTTTTAGATAGCTCTCAAAGAGATCTCCCCAGACAGCAAAGACGCAAACCAAGAAGCTTGAAAATAGAATTTGAAAAAATCCATCTGTTACGAAATTTCCAACTACGCAGCCAATTATGGTGCCCACTACCACGCCACCAACTGCACCTTCGATGGTTTTGTTTGGTGAGCTTGGGCTAAATGGGTGCTTGCCAAAGGCTTTGCCAACGAAAAATGCGCCACTATCGCTTGCAACAACGCTTAAGATAAGCCACGCAAGATAGCCCATGCCATACTCTGAGTAGAGCATCCACATCATAAAGATAGGAGTTGTCGGATAGACAAAAGGGGCGACTAGCTTTAAATTTTCGCTTTTTATGTGCGCAAGGATAGATGCTACTAGCATGATCGCAAGGATCGCGATGAAGATCGGATTTGTAAAATATGTAAGCACGTAAAATGCGAGCGCTGCATAAACTAGCTGTTTGTGATCGATGCCATAAAGCTTGAGCGACTCATTAAAGGCAAAGTAAAGCACAGCGCCAAGCAAAATAAAATTTAAAATATAATTATCTATAAAAAAAACTACCAAAATAGCAACAAACATCAAAACGCCAGTGATAATGCGTGAAGACATACACTCTCCTTAAAATCGTTATTTTGCCGTAATTATAACACTTAAAATTTAGACGGCGTTTATAAGAGTGAAATTTGGTTTAAAATGTGTTTGAAAATTTGATACAAGCGCAG
>CAUSWS010000135.1:0-4483 GCA_963535265.1 uncultured Campylobacter sp.
CCTATCTTTGCTAAGAAAAATGTAATGACTGGCAGCTCAAATGAAATTCCAAAGCCGATCAGCAGTTTTGTAAAAAAGCCAACGTACTCGCCGATACTTGGCAGTGCCGTAAAGAGCTGACCGCCAAAATTTACCAAAAATGTAAAGCCAAGCGGGATGACCACGTAGTAGCAAAACGCCGCCCCACACGCAAACATAAATGAAGCAGAGAGGACAAATGGGATCACATATTTTTTTTCATTGTCGTAAAGTCCAGGTGCGACAAATAGCCAAAACTGCCAAAAAATGATAGGCAAAGCAAGCACCAAGCCAGCAAAAAATGCGACCTTCATCGCAGTGAAAAATGGCTCTTGAATTTGAGTAAAGATGATGTTTGAGCCAGCTGGCAAGACCTGCTTTAACGGCTCGCTCATCCATGCAAGCAGTGGATTCCAAAATGTAAAACAGATGCCAAAACAGACAAAAACGCTTACTATGCTTATAAAAAGCCTCTTTCTAAGTTCGATCAAATGGGGTCTTAGCTCTTCAAACATCACGCCTCTTTTTTATCGTTTAAGATCGCATCTTTAACTAAATTTGTTGGATTTTGTATATTTTCTACCGTTTTTTTCGTGTCGCTTACGACGTTTTGAATGCTCTCAGTGACGTCGCTTGCGCTTTTTTTGATCTCGTCAAGCTCTTCAAATGTGAGCTTTTTACGCACGCTTTGCGCACTTTGAGTTATGCTCTCTTTATATTTTTGAGCGTCTTCTTTGAGCTCTGCTATCTTCATCTCTTGGTCAAATGTTGATTTTGCGTCGTTTATACCTTTCTTAAACATCTTTAGAAATTTAGCGATCTGCACCATCGCACTTGGTAGCTTGTCAGGGCCCAAAACTAGCACAGCGATCACGGCGATGACCAAGATCTCAGAAAAACTCATTCCAAACATTTTTGCCTCTGTTAAATTTTATTTAAGCTTTGTATTTTATCTTGACTTTGCTCAAATTTTTATAAATTTAGCCCTCGATAAAGAGTGCGATCTCGTCGCTTAGTAAGAAATTTGGGTTATAAAATTTGCCCTCTTTAAAGAGCAGTTTTTCATTTTCTACAAGTAAATTTGCTCTTTTTTTCTGAGCTTCATTTAAGCGCCCAGCCTCCACGCCCACGATGCTTCTAAGCCCTAAAAATATATGCTCTCTTGCTAGCTCGCTTTGACTTAAAATTTCTCTTTCTCTATGCGTTGGCTGCGCTATATAGGCATCTATGCTACTTTTGGCGTAGTATCTAGTGCCACCCACAAAGCCCACGCTAAAAGCCCCCACGCCAAGGTAGTTTTTGCCCTGCCAGTAGCCAAGATTGTGCCTGCAAATTTCTCCGAAATTTGAAATTTCATACTGCCTAAAGCCAGCTCGCTCTATCTGCTCTATCATAAATTTAGCCAAAGTGTCGCTACCCTTTTTATAGCTTTTTTTGCCGGCAAATGGAGTGTTTTCTTCAAGTGTGAGCGAGTAGGCGCTTAGATGCGTGATGGCAAGGCTTTTTAAATTTTCACACTCAGCTAAAAGGCGCTTTTTGGTATCAAATTTAGTGTCATAGATGAGGTCTAAATTTATGCTCTTAAAGCCAGCTTCATGGGCATTTTCAACTGCTTTAAAAATTTGCTCCCTGCTGTGAATGCGCCCTAGAAATTTAAGCTTATCTTCAAAAAAGCTTTGAGCGCCAAAGCTGATGCGGGTTGCGCCTAAATTTTTTACATGCTTTAGCCAGGCTAAATTTGCAGAATTTGGATTTGCTTCAAATGTGATCTCGGTTCTAGGCGTGCAAAGTGGAGCTAAAATGCTAAAAATTTCATCATAAAGCCTAGCATTTACCGCACTTGGTGTGCCGCCGCCAAAAAAGATAGTGGAAATTTCTCTTACATTTTGGCTTTTTAGCTGAAAATTTAGATCAAGGCAAAGCGCTTTAAAGTAGGCGCTAACCTTGCTAAATTCGTCATCGCTTGAGCCAAAGGCGCAGTAAGGACACTTGCTCTCGCAAAATGGCACGTGGATATAAACTTGCAAATTTCTCTCTTTTTAAAATTTTGGCGATTATAAGAAATTTGGCATTTAGCGCAGTTTAAAAGTAGCTTTTTTGCCTTATTAGCTCGCTTGGTAAAAAGCCAAAAGTGCCTTTAAAAATTTTTGCAAAATGCGCTGCATTTGTGTAACCAACGATGTTGGCAGCCTCTTTTATGCTGATATCATTTTGTTTTAAAAGGGCAAATGCCAGCTTTAGTCGCTCTTTTGCTAAAAGCTGATAGATCGTCTCTTTAAAAAAGAGTTTAAAATTTTTCTTAAGCCAAAAGTCATTAGTGCCACAAAGATGTGCTAGCTCTTTGATGCTTGGGGGATTTTGCATGCGAGTAAGTAAGATTTTCTTAGCCTTTAAAAGCACTTTTTCTTCATCACTGCTAAAATAAATTTTCTCATCTTTTAAAGCTTTGCTCTTATAGATAAGCTCCAAAATTTTTGACTCTATAAAGATCTCTCTCATCACGCCATCATATAAATTTGTCGTCTCAAGCTCGTTTAAAACGCAAATTTGAGCCTTATCTTTTTTGTATTTTATAAGATCAAATTTCTCTTCAAATTTTAGCCCACTAAAAATTTCAAGCTTATTTGCGTAGTGCTCTTCAAAAAGCAAGGTTTTAGTTTTATAAAATTTATTTTGATATTCAAAAACGCCTTTTAAGCTATCATTTACCAGCCCTATGCAAAACTCATCCCTGCTTAAAAGATACTCTTTTTTATCAAGCTTGAAGCAAAGATTATCTTTTGCTTCGTTAAACATCAAAAATAGATACTTTCTATCTCCCTCGCTCTCTCTTTTTATGATTTCGTTGCATAAAATCTCGCTTTTTAGGTAGCTGATACCATTAGCTTGTTTAAAAAATTCTACATTTATCCGCTTGTTACTTTGTGAGATTTTACTTATGCCATATCTTTTATCTAAATTTATCATTTTATCCCTTGAGCGTTAAATTTAATCCCTCTAGCGTTATGTCTGATATTGATAACGATTATTTAATTTTAGTAAAATATGATTTAAATTTTCATAAGGAGTTTTTTGTGAGAAGACTATTAAAAATTTCTATTTGTGCGGCAGTTTTTATAAATTTACCGCTTTTTGCAAATGAAGATAAAGTTCTGCCAGAGGTTAAAGTAGTGAGTGCAACTGGCTTTGAGCAAAACATAAAAGACGCCCCTGCAACGCTTAGCGTCATCACTCAAGATGCGCTAGAAAAGAGAAATCACAAGGACGTTGAGAGCATGGTAAAAGATGTGCCAAGCCTTTTTGGAGCCACACTTGGTGCAGCAAATAGGCGAGGTATCTCCATAAGGGGTCTTTCTCAAAGATATACAAAGATCTTAGTAAATGGCATACCAGTGCCAGGAGATAACGCTTATAAGGGGCTAAGAAGTGTTGGAGGCTCATATAGTTTCATCCCACCAGCAAGTGCGATAAGCCGTATCGAAGTGATACGCGGTCCTATGAGCTCGCTTTATGGCAGTGACGCACTGGGCGGTGTGATAAATATCATAACAGATGAGTTTAGTAACGACTTTCATGCAAATCTTGGCTCAAGCTATAAATTTGCTAGAAATAAAAATATAAGCGGCGAGTTTTACAACAGCCTCTATCTACACTCTGGGTTAATAGACGATGTTTTAAGCATCTCAGTTTATGGCAAAAATTTAAACAAATCAGAAGATAAAATTTTTTATGCAAACAGAGAGCAAAAAGATAGAAATTTTGGCACGAAGCTCTTTTTTAGACCAAATGAAAATAACGATCTTACGCTTGAGCTTGCAAGAAGTGATGTGAAATATAAAAGAAGCAAAGGCAAAACACTATCAACTGGTACTAACTCGGTTGCTATCGAGAGAATAAAGGGCGATGTGATAAATTTAAGCCACGAAGCAAGGCTTGATAATATCTTGCTTCAAAGCTATTTATCTTATGGCAAGATAAAAGAGATCGCTCAACAAAATTTGACGCTAAAAACACTAAATTTCGACACAAAAGGCTCATATTTTACTGATAACAACGCCTTTACTTTAGGGCTAAACGCCAAAAAAGAAAAACTTGACGAAAAGGCAACCACAGCAGACGCTGCAAATGTAAAAAGATATGATGTTTCGCTTTACGGCGAGGATGATTATCACCTTACAAAAGACTTTATCTTAAGCACTGGCATTCGCTATAACTACGATGAGAACTATGGCTCGCACGTTTCACCAAGAATTTATGGCATCTATAACTTAAATGACTTTTTTGCCCTAAAAGGCGGAGTTAGCACAGGATACGCGACGCCTGACATCAAACAACGCACGCAAGATCTTGCATTGCCATTTGCTGGAGGACGTGGAGCACAGCTTGGTAGAAGCAGCCTTAAGCCAGAGACAAGCGTGAGCTATGAATTTGGCGGCGTTTATAATGACAATGAAGGCTTTGAAGC
>CAUSWS010000136.1:0-4460 GCA_963535265.1 uncultured Campylobacter sp.
TCAAGCGGCAAGATGGCAAGAGCCTTGGCTAGAGCCTTTTACTACGCAGGTGCGGAGGTAAAACTGCTTGCTAGCTTTGAAACTAGTAGCGAGCCGTTTCTTTGCCTTAAATTTAGCTCAAGTAGCGAGCTTTTAGAACTTTGCAAGAGTGAGTGTGAAGGTGCAAATTTACTTGTAATGTGCGCTGCGGTGAGCGATTTTGTGCCAACAAAAATTGATGGCAAGATAAAAAAAGAGGACGTTGGAGAGAGCTTAAATTTAAGCCTAAAGAGAAATGTCGATATTTTGCAAAGCTTAAAAGAGTTTAAATGTAAAAAGATCGGCTTTAAGCTTGAAATTTCAAACGAAAGTGCTCTTAAAAGTGCTAGATCAATGCTAGAGAAAAAAGCGCTTGACGCAGTTTGTCTAAATATTTTGGGCGAGAAAAATGGCTTTTCAAGCGAGCAAAACGAGGTAAATTTCATTACAAAAAATAACGAGATTTTACTGCCGCTTGCCTCAAAAGATGAGATCGCAGGGCGCATAGTGGAGCTAGCGGCAAATTTATGATAGAGCAGATCTCACGCGTCCAAAAGATAGCAAAAAACAGCCAAGCTCCGCTAGTAGCGATAAATTCGTCCCTGCCACTTAGCATTTTGGTGAGCCAAAAGGTCGGCTTTAACAGGTACATCTTAAATTTCGCAAATAGGAATTTAAACACAAAAAGCGTAAAAGAGTTAAACTTGGGCTCAAGATACTGGGGCGAGGTGCATAGTCAGGGCGAAAACATCGTCATAAAAAATTTATACGAAAAACCAAAAATTTTAGATGAGGATGTTTTGGCTGACGGGTTAAATTTGATAGAAAATTTGGTAAAAAACGAGAATTTATCGTGGCTTTACAGCTATTTATTTAAAAACTTAAGCGAAGTTAAAACAAAAGATGAGATGAGAGTGCTAGCAAAAATGCTCTTTGCCCTGCAAGAAAATGTCGTGCATATACCCTTTGTGTATAGCGGCATAAACGGCATTTTTCAGCTTAAAAAAGAGGCAAGTGAGATGAGAGTTTTTCTGGTATTTTCAAATTTTGCGCCGCTTGTTTTTAAATTTAAAGATGAAAATTTATATGAGATCGCAACTCCATTTAGCAATGTCGCAAGCTTGCTAAAAAGCGAATTTGACACCGCAGTTGTGGTGCAAAACGTAAGCGCTCTTTGGAGTAAAAAAGAGCAGATAATTGACTTGAAAGGCTAGACATTGAACAAACTTAACCACCTCGCTATCATCATGGACGGCAATGGACGCTGGGCGAAAAAGCGTGGATTTTTGCGGACAAATGGACACGAGGCCGGAGCAAATGTGGTGAGCGATATGTGCGAATTTTGCATCGACAATGGAGTAAAAATTTTAAGCCTTTACGCATTTAGCACCGAAAACTGGAAAAGGCCGCAAAAAGAGGTTGATTTTTTGATGAATTTACTTAAAAAATTTCTTCTTTTAAAGCGTGATGATTTTATAAAAAATGGGATCAAATTTAACACGATCGGCGACATCTCGCCATTTAGCGATGAGCTAAAAAAAGAGATAGAGATCACCAAAGACGCAACAAGGGAAAATACAAATTTACTTTTAAATTTAGCGATAAACTACGGCTCAAAAGATGAGATCATAAGAGCCATAAAAAAGCTAAATTTAGAAGGTGCTGATATAAATGAAGCGAGCCTAAATGCGGCACTTGATGAGAGTGAGCCGGTCGATCTTCTCATTAGAACCGGTGGCGAGAGCAGACTTTCAAATTTCATGCTCTGGCAAGCAAGCTACGCAGAGCTCTTTTTTACGCCGACACTTTGGCCAGACTTTGGCAAGGATGAGCTTGCAAGCATCGTTGCTAAATTTAAAGATATAGAGCGAAGATTTGGCGGGGTGTAGTGAGATAATGGATATTTTGGTCTTATTTTTTGCCGTTTTTGCTTTTGTTTTTGGCATCTGCGTGGGTTCATTTTCAAACGTGCTGATATACCGCTTGCCACGAAGTGAAAGCATAAATTTCCCAGCTTCTCACTGTCCAAAATGCTCCCACAAGCTAAATTTTTATCACAACGTTCCACTTTTTTCATGGCTATTTTTAGGCGGAAAATGCGCCTTTTGCAAGCAAAAGATAAGCCTTGTCTATCCGCTAGTTGAGCTAGTTTCTGGCCTACTTTTTCTGATCTGCCTTTTTAAAGAGTGCGGCGAAACTTTAAGCACAGAAACCTTGCTTTATGCGCTATTTTTAGGGCTTTGCTTTATCATGCTACTAGCCCTTAGCGTCATAGACATAAGGTATAAAGCTGTGCCAGATGCACTTCTTTTTGCAGCGCTATTTTTTGCATTTGCCTATGCCGTGCTGCTTTTTATCTTTAAAGGAAATTTTGATCAAATTTTAAATTTACTCCTTTTTGGATTTATTTTTTGTGCGCTAAGATTTGTCGTGAGCTATGCGATGAAACGCGAAGCCATGGGCAGTGCCGATATCTTTATCGCAGCGATCATTGGAGCCATTTTACCAGCCAAGCTAGCCCTTGTGGCGATCTATCTGGCCGCACTTCTTACGCTTCCAGTCTATGCGCTCGTTCGCAAAAAGGGCTATGAGCTAGCCTTTGTGCCGTTTTTAAGCCTGGGGCTGCTTATCACCTACGCTTTTGACGCGCAAATTTTAGAAATTTTAAGGTTCATCTATGAGTAGAGTAAATAAATATCTTTTGTTTAACTTCCTAGGCACGTTCGCATCACTGTTTAGTACGCTTTTTTTGATCATGTCGATCGTTTTTTTCATACAGATCGCGCGTATCACCTCATACATCGAGATCAGCTTTGGCGAGCTCTTTAAACTCTACTCATTTATGCTCCCACGCGTGCTGCTCTTTGTCGTACCTATCGCATTTTTCGTCTCGCTTGCGATGACGCTTTTTAGGCTCTCAAAAGAGAATGAAAGCATCGTTATCTTTACACTTGGTGGCTCACCAAATAAAATAGCAAGATTTTTTTTGGCGTTTTCAGCCATTTTAAGTGCCGCCTTACTAGTGGTTGCCATCGTCATGATACCAATAGCCGCCCAGTTAAATGCAAATTTCATCGACTATAAAAAGACGGTCGCAAAGCTAAATTTAAAGCCAACCCAGTTTGGACAAAAATTTTCAGACTGGATGGTCTATGTGGGCAGCGAAAGCGAAGATAAAAATGGCACAACCTACAAAGATATCGTAATGTTTAACCCATTTGTAAAAGAGTCTCAGCGTCTAATAACCGCTAAAAACGCAAAGATCATAAATGTGGGTCAAAGCGTAGAGCTCTCTTTGAACGAGGGCAAAATGTATGACATAAGAGATGAAATTTATCACCAAAGCAACTTCAAATCAATGAAGATAAGAACCGCCCAAAGTGAGGAGATAAGCGACGTTGGCAGCATCAAAGAGTACTGGATGGAGGCAGCTAGCAGCGATAAACGTAGAAAAGACCTTAGCACTTACGTCCTAGTGGCGCTATTTCCGCTTGCAAGCACGCTCTTTGCGATCAGCCTTGGCATCGTCACATATAGATACGAAAAGGGCATGGTCTATGTGGGCACTTTTGGCGTTTTGTTTGGCTATTTTACACTCATAATGCTCTTTTCATCAAAGCCAGCGCTTGCGATACCACTCATATTTTTCGTATTTTTACTAGCTGGCGTCTTGCTTTATAAAGCCAAGATCACACGAAGATACTGATGAAAATTCAGCTAATCTACAGCTACGATGGCTCGAAATTTCAAGGCTCACAGACCCAACCGCACGAAAATGGCGTAGAGGATGAGCTAGCGCGCGCCTTAGCTCACGTTGGTATTTTCGAAAGAGTGGTCTCTAGCTCACGCACCGATAAAAGCGTGCACGCAAACAACCAAAGCTCAAGCGTCATTTGCGGCGATCACTTTAGAGATTTAAAGCGCTTGCAAGATCTCATAAACCGCCACGCACACCCAAGCATTCACATAAAACGCATAAATTTGGTAGATGATAGTTTTCAAGCAAGATATGACGCGGTTGCAAGGTCGTATAGATATGTGATAGATCACGGTAAATTTGATGTTTTTAGCTCAAACTATAAAGTCTTTTTGCCTAAATTTGATACCAAAAAAGCAAATGAAATTTTGCGTAATTTTATCGGCGAGCATGATTTTAGCGCATATATGAAAATCGGAAGCGACACAAAAAGCCCAGTGCGCGAAATTTACAAAGCATTTTGCTACGCATACAAAGAGCAAACTATCATCGTGTTTAAGGCAAATGGCTTTTTGCGCGGCCAAGTACGCCTCATGGTTGCAAATTTACTAAAAGCTCTAAAACAAAAAGATGGTAGCGAGCTCATCAAAGCTTCGCTAAATGGACATCTTGCCCTAACTCGCATACCTGCGCCTGCTGAAGGGCTATATCTAAATAGAGTTTTTTATAAATTTAACTAATCTCA
>CAUSWS010000137.1:0-4441 GCA_963535265.1 uncultured Campylobacter sp.
AACATATCCCTCTCCTTTGTTTATATGAGTTGTGTTATTTTAGTTTATATTATTTTAAAAAGTGAGTAAATTTAAGAGAAATTTAAAGCAAGATGGTGGAAGCGAGGGGGATCGAACCCCTGTCCAAAAGCAAAATCCATACAGCCTCTACACGCTTAGCAAAAGTGAAAATTTCATCTAAAAAGGCTCACTTTCCAAAACCAAAATTTAGACTAAGACTAAAATTTCAGCTAGCAAGCAGTCACTTTGCTGGCCTACTCTAGCTAAATTACTCGCTTACATCCTAGCTAGAATGAGACAAAGCGAGGCTCAACTGAACTTACGCAGCTTTAGCGTAAGCAGGAGCGAAATTAACGTTGTTTGCGTTTAAATTTAATTTGAGCTTTTTACGCTTTGCTCAAAGCGACGTGCCACCGTACACACTCTGCTCCTGTCGAAGCCAAGTCGCTCCCATAAAAAATGAAATGGTTTAGTTGGATTGTTTAGTCAAGCTTTGCAGGTACGTCAATGATCTTTGGCTCAAGGACGCTAAAATACTCTAGGTCTTTCTCGACGTCGCCTTTGTATTTATGAAACTGATCGCTAATAAGCAGCAACCAATCTATAAATTTATCATTTGCTGGACCTTTTAAGCTTCTAGCCTCTTGAGTGACCTCTTCAGCCAAGGTTGTCAGCTTTAAGATCGGGTCAAGATGCATAAAACCTGCTGCTGATTTGATATTGTGAAAGATCCTAGAAAGCTCTAAAATGCTCTCCTTATACTTATCAGCTCTTCCTAAATTTATTATCAAAGGCTCTAGTAAATCGCACATCAAAGTGTAGTGGGAGAGAAACTCCTCAACTATATCGTAAGAATAATCGACTTCAAGCCTTTTTAATATACCCATTTTCATGTCCTTAAGAAATTGGCGTAATTGTAGCAAAATTTTGATAAAATTGTTAGCATTATCAGAAATTTTACCGGAACTTAGCCATGAAAGATGAAAAAATCGCAAAGAAAAAACTCACCATAAATGATATAAAAAACAAAAAAGGCGTCGAGCCTATCGTGATGATAACCGCCTACGATGCGCTTTTTGCTAAGATTTTTGATGACTACGCCGACATCATCTTGGTTGGCGATAGTCTAAATATGAGTTTTAATATGCAAGAGAGCACGCTGGGTGCTGATATGAGCACCATGCTTTATCACACAAAGGCCGTTTGCGCCGGAGCTAAAAAGACCTTTATCCTAGCTGATATGCCATTTGGCAGCTACACAAATGAAAAGCAAGCTATCAAAAATGCGATGAAATTTTTCAAGCAGACAAATGCCGATGCGGTGAAGCTTGAAGTTGGCATGCATCAGGTAAATTTAGTAAAACGCCTCTGCGAAGAGGGCATAAACGTGACGGCCCACATCGGACTAAAGCCGCAGTTTTTTAAATTTGAAGGCGGATACAAGATAAAAGGCAGAAGCGAGCTTGAGGCAAAAAGGCTGGTTGATGAGGCTTTGGCGTTTGAGCAAGCTGGCGCGTTTAGCATACTTCTTGAGGGCACGCTTAGTAACGTAGCAAGCGAGATAACAAGACAGGTTCGTGTGCCAGTTATCGGTATAGGTTCTGGAGCAGACGTCGATGGTCAGGTGCTTGTCTGGTCTGATATGCTGGGTTTCTTCGAGGACTTTAAGCCAAAATTTGTCAAGCGCTATCTTGAGGGAGCCGCTCTTGTGCGAAAAGGCGTGCAAAGCTACACTAACGAAGTAAAAAGCAAAATTTTCCCAAGCGAAGAGTTTTCATATAAGGGTTAAATTTATACTCCAAATTTATAAAGTAGCCACATAAAAACTCTGTAAAAAGCTCTAGCAACACTATAGCGCTAGAGCATACTTTTTTATTTTAAAAAAGCTCTTCTGATTCAAGATAATTTTGCGAGATGTTTCGCTCTTTTTCGTCGGTATTTACGTGAAGGACGTAATATCCTATCTGCGTATTACTAGCGTCAAATAGCGGCACAACACAAAAATAGTGCGTCTTATATACGTAAAATTCATACTTTTTAAGGTCGATATCGCGCAAAATTCCAACTATATTTAAATTTGCACTGCTTAAATTTTCGATGTAATAATCACTTAAAATTTGATCACTTGGCGCACTTTTATGTGCTGGCATCTTATCTTTTGATAGGAGCACAAAGAGGTCGATGCCTTGCGTTTTATAGAAATTTCCAAGCGAGTCGTAGTTTAGTAAAACCTCGATGCTACCGATGTTTTTACCCTCATGCATCACATTTGAAACAGCCCTTATATGCACTCCAGCATACCACGCCTCGATGCCAACCATGGTCCTATCTTGACGCCTTGACTCTTGGACTAAAAACCTACCACTAGCGATCATGTCGCCATATCTGTTTAGATCCCAGCTTCTTACGTAGCTTTTTAGATCTTTGTCGTAAAGATGAAGCTTGATGTTGTTATACATCGACGCTGCACCAAGGGTTTTGGTCAAATTTTCGATATTTTTTACGCACTCGTCGCGGTTTTGACCTAGCAAGCACATCTGTATAGACTCATTTTGAGCAAGCAGGATCGAGATCGCCATTGATGAAAATTTCTCATCATCGATGCTTTTGTTTAGCTGCTTTACATGGTAGTCAAAAAAGACACGCATATTGTTTTGCTTTTTTTCAGCCATGTATGAGCTATAAAGAAAGTAAAAAAGGCTACCAAGCACCGCAAAAACGACTAAAACTATATAAATATTAAAATATTTTTTGTATTTACTCAAAACTAAGCCTTAGTTTTTTTTCTAAAAATTTAGCAAATTCGTCAAATTTCGGCAGCTCAAGCTCGCTTTTTCTCTTTGGACTAGCCCAAACGCTATCTGGGAAAAATGCATCGTTTTCAAATCTCGCAATAACATGAATATGCACGTGTGGCACGTAGTTTCCAAAGCTTGCGATGTTTATCTTAGTAGGTTTATAAAACTCAAGCATCGCCTTTTCAGCAACCAGCATCGCCTCAAAAAGCCTAGCCCTACTCACCTCATCGCAGTCGCTTAGCTCCCTATATGGCTTTGCGCTAAAAATTTTCACCCACGGAAGCTCGTTCTCTTCGCGCTCAACTCTTATAAATTTATCTTCATATATCATATTTTGCCCCTATTTTATACGAAATTTCTCTCTCGCAAAAGCGTGTAAAGTTTGATCGTTGAGACAAAAAATGTCACGATCGCAGGTCCGAGGATCACGCCCCAGAAGCCAAACGTCGTGATACCAGCGATCATCGCAAAAAAGATGAGTAGCTCGTTTATCTTTGTTGGTATCTTGACTAATTTTGAGTTTATAAATTTAATGACAAGCGGCTTTAGCAGCGTATCTGCGGCAAACGAGATCACGATGATGGTGTAAAGTGCGATCGTGATAGCGGCTGCTGTGTTGCCATTTGCAAACTCATAAATGCTAATAGGCGCCCACGCCAAAAAGCCGCCAACGACTGGGATGAGTGAAGCGAAGCTAAAAAAGATGCCAGTTAGCACGCCGTCATAGCCATAAAAGCTTGTGATAATGGCAAACAAAAAGCCCTGAATGATCATATTTGCGATGGTTGAGTAAAAAACGACGCCCATCACGTTGCCAACCTCGCTTAGTATCGACTCAGTGTCCTCTTTTTTAAGGGGAAGCGCCTCTTTTAGGTAGTTTATAAGCTCGTTGCCGTAAAGGTTGCAAAAGAAGAAAAAGACTAGGATGATGATCATATCAACGCCAAATTTAAGGCTTAGCTTGCCTAAATTTGCAAGATTAGCAGCGACTTGCGAAAATAGCATCTTGATATCAAGCCCACCTATAAATTCCTTGATCTTTGGCTCTAAGAAATTTATCGACTCTGGCAGGCTAAAGTCGTAGTTTTTGATAAACTCGATCGTCTTTGTGACATTGTTTATGTCAAAGCCAGCTGCGTATTTTGCTATCTCTACGACTGCGTAAAGAAGCGGCGCGATAAATAAACAAAGAAGCGCAAATGTCGTAAGACCTGACGAGAGCGTTTTGCGGTTTTTAGTAAGCGTTAAAAATGCGATCTGCACGTTTGCAACAGCCACCGCTAGCAGTGCTGCGATAAAAATGTCAAGTAAAAATGGTTTAAAAAGATAGACCACCAAAGCCAAAGCACAAAACGCAAAAATTCCAAAAAACAGCCTATTATTCATCTCGCTCCCTTAAAATGGGGTAATTATAGCAGATTTATCAAAGCTACTCATTTGCTTGATAAATTTACTAAAACGCTTTGGCACCAAATTTGCAAAGAGTGGGCTTTTGGCATTTTTAGCCTGCCACCGCTTAATAAATTTAGATAAATTTATGCCTTACGTAAATTTTCTAGCTCAAAAGCTCCTATAAATTTAGCCTTTTACGTGCACTGAAAATTTGCTCCGACAACCTCGCACTCATCACAAATTTGCATATA
>CAUSWS010000138.1:0-4439 GCA_963535265.1 uncultured Campylobacter sp.
TATTTTAAATTTTGTCCGATCACGCAGCCTTTATAAATTTGCCCTACCGCCCAAGTGGCAAATTTTAGGTCTATTTGCTTTGGCGCGCCTAGGTAGTTGTGAGCTACTGGCACGTAGTAGGCGTTCTCGTCGTTAAAGCAAAAGCTAAAGCCAA
Source organism: uncultured Campylobacter sp. (assembly GCA_963535265.1). GTDB lineage: Bacteria > Campylobacterota > Campylobacteria > Campylobacterales > Campylobacteraceae > Campylobacter_A. Next base: position 155 of record CAUSWS010000138.1, read on the forward strand.
CGATCTTTGCGCTCTTGCTATCAACGCCCGTGGTCTCGGTGTCAAAGGCGACGATGGTCTCTGGTGTGATGTCGGCAAGCAGTTTCTCAACACTCGCCTCATCAAGTAGTAAATTTGCTCTAAAGCCAAGTTTAAATTCAGCATTTTCCTCTTTTTGCAAGCTCTTAAGAAGCCTATTTAGATCGTACTCTTTTAAAATTTCTGAGATGTTTATCAAAGGATTTTGCTCTGGAAATTTAGAGTGCTCAAGATCAAGCGAAGTGATGGCGTCATCAAAGAGCGTGGCTAGCTTTTTGCTCAAAAATGCCTCGTCTCTTGCAGCTGCTAGCATATTTTTGGTGCGCTCGTTTCTAAGAAGGGCTAAATTTTCATAAATTCCCTCTAAGCTGCCATACTCGGCCAAAAGCTTCTTAGCTCCCACTGCGCCGATACCTTTGACGCCTGGGATATTATCTGAGCTATCTCCTGCGATCGCTAGAAAGTCCCTAACCTGCGCTGGATAGACGCCATACTTTTCAAAGCAGCTAGCGCTATCGTGATCGATCTTGCTTTGTGGGCTGTAGATGCTCACTTTGCCGTCCTCTATGAGCTGGTAAAGGTCCTTATCATGCGTGACTATTCGCACAAATATATCTTTATCCTTGCAAATTTTAACCGCACTTGCGATGATGTCATCAGCCTCGTAGCCCTCGCGGCTAAGGCTGTAAAGTCCCATTTTTTCTATCATATCTATACAAACTGGCAGCTGCTCTTTTAGCTGAGCTGGTGGCTCACTCCTGTTTGCCTTGTACTCGCCCAAAATTTCATGGCGCAGGGTCTTGCCCTTGCTATCAAGTGCGAAGATGAGGTAGTCGCTTTGGTACTCGTCTTTTAGGCTTGCTATGAAATTTGCAAAGCCACTTATCATACCACTTGGTTTGCCATCTCTGTTTTTAAGCCCGCTCATAGCGTAATAAAGCCTAAAAAAGAAGCCAAAAGTATCAATAATCGTAAGTGTTTTCATTCTCTATCCTTTTGCGCCATTTTATGAAATTTAGGCAAAAATTTGGCTGATTTTCTAAATTTATAAGATGCTAAAAACAAAGTGAGATTTTAAACGCAAAACAAATTTTAATCATTTAAAAGATATAATCTCGCCTAAAATTCAAACTAAATAATAGATAAATTTAAGGTAAAAAATGTTTATAGATAGCGTGAAATTAACCCTGAGCTCAGGCCACGGCGGAGCTGGTGCAGTAAGCTTTCGCCGCGAAAAGCACGTCATTTTAGGTGGCCCAGACGGCGGAGATGGCGGTGATGGCGGAGATGTCTATTTTGTCTGCGATAACAACACCCACACACTGGCAAACTACAAGGGCAAAAGGGCGATGAGAGCGAGCGATGGCGAGGCTGGCATGGGCAGACGTATGACTGGCAAAAAGGGCGAGAGCTTAGAGCTCATCGTGCCACCAGGAACGGCGGTCTATGACGCGCAGAGCAATGAACTACTTTGCGACATGGTAGAAGAGGGGCAAAGGACACTGTTTTTAAAAGGCGGCAAGGGCGGACTTGGAAATTTTCACTTTAAAAACTCTATCAACCAAGCTCCAGAATACGCTCAAAAGGGCATGCCAGAAGAGAGCGTAGAGGTTAGGCTCGAGCTAAAACTGATAGCTGACGTGGGCCTTGTTGGCTTTCCAAATGTTGGCAAATCAACCCTAATCTCAGCCGTCTCAAACGCCAAACCACAGATCGCAAACTACGAATTCACGACACTTACGCCAAAGCTTGGGCTTGTTGAGGTCGATCAGTTTAGTGGCTTTGTCATGGCTGACATCCCTGGTATCATCGAGGGAGCGAGCGACGGACGCGGCCTTGGCGTGCAGTTTCTAAAGCACATCGAGAGAAATAAAATTTTGCTTTTCATGATAGATAGCGCAAACTACAGAAGCATGAGCGAGCAGTTTAGCGTGCTAAAAGAGGAGGTCGCTAAATTTTCAAGTGTGCTTGCTAGCAGGGACTATGCTATCGCTATCACCAGAGTTGATGCGGCTGAAAATTTAGATGAAAATGTAAAAGAATTTATGAAAAGTATAAATTTAGAGCCAAAACAAGTTGGTAAATTTGTCTATAAGCAAGACCTATACAGCTTTGACGCAAAAAAACCATACTTTGTTTTGCTGATCTCATCAGCGACAAATGAGAACATTGACGAGCTTAAATTTGCACTGCTTGAGCTACTTAAAAAGGAGCTTTGAGTTGCGAATTTTTAGTGCTTTGAACTTAGAAATTTAAGAGTATAAAATGAAGAAAATTTTTTGCATTATGTTATTTTGCCTTGGTGCATATAGCTGTGATCCAGCGGATCCGGCATATATGTTTTTGAATTTTAATGATATTAACCGCGACAGAGCGTTAAATTTAGATGAGTGGATGACCTGCAAAGCACCCCAAGCTCTAAAAATAGCGCCAGATCTATGCACTGAGCAGGAATTTAAGAGGCTTGATACAAACCGCAACGGCAAGATTAGCCTTGATGAACTAAGAAGTTTAGTGTTTCAAAAGATTGATTGGAAAGAAGATCCTTGCGCCTTCTGGCCGCCGAATAATAAAAACCTAGATCAAAATAAAAGTCGTTGAAATTTAAAGGAAAGTGATGAATGTAGTTTTTATGGGGACGCCTGATTATGCTGTTAGGATACTTAGGCACCTAAAAGAATCTGGTTTTAATATAAAAGCGATCTTTACCCAGCCTGATAAGCCAGTGGGCAGAAAGCAAATTTTAACCCCAAGTGAGGTCAAAATTTACGCTCAAAATGAGCTAGTAGGCGTACCAGTCTTTACACCAAATACGCTAAAAGATGAGGTGGTGATTGCCGAGCTAAAGGCGTTTAGCCCAGACTTTATCGTCGTGGCAGCTTATGGCAAAATTTTACCTCAGAGTGTCCTAGACGTCGCCACCTGTATAAATTTGCACGCCTCGATCTTGCCAAAATATAGAGGCGCTAGCCCTATACAAAGTGCGATCCTAGCAGGCGAGAAGCAAACAGGCGTGACTGCAATGCTAATGGACGCTGGCCTTGATACTGGCGATATGCTGGACTTCATCTACACGCCTTGCGAGAGCAAGATGTCAAGCGAGCTTTTTAGTGAGCTAGGCGAGCTTGGCGGCGAGCTAATAGTAAAAGTGCTAAGAAATTTTGCAAATTTAAAGCCACAAAAGCAAGACGACGCACAGGCCACGCACTGCAAAAAGATAAGTAAAAGCGACGGACTTTTTAGCTTTGATGAGGAAGCAGGGCAAATTTATAATAAATTTCGTGCACTCACACCTTGGCCGGGGCTTTATTTAGCAAGCGGTCTTAAAATTTTATCACTTGAGCTAAGCGAAAAAAGTGGCAAAAGTGGAGAAATTTTAAGCGTAGAAAAAGATCACGTAGTGGTAGCTTGCAATGGTGGGGCGGTCAAAATTTATGAGCTTCAAGAGCCAAGCAAAAAGCCAACAAACGCAAAAGCATATATAAATGGTAAGCGCCTTAGCGTTGGCGATGAATTAAAATAAATTTAAAGGAGCGGTTATGAAAAATGCGCTAAGTATAGCAGGGGTTGATCCAAGTGGCGGAGCTGGAGTTTTAGCTGATATAAAGGTCTTTATAGCACACGGTGTATATGCGATGGGAGCGATCACGGCGGTCACTGCTCAAAATACAAAGGGCATATTTGGCATGCAGCTAGTTGAACCAAAGCTCATCGAGGATCAGATCAAGGCGATATTTGATGATATAAGAGTTGATGTGATAAAAATAGGCGTTGTCCCAAGCGTTGAGATCATCAAAAGCGTCGCAAAAACGCTAAGAGAGATCAAAAATTTACCGCCAGTCGTGCTTGACCCAGTCATGAGCTGTAAAAATGGCGACATATGGCTAGAAGGCGCTGCAAAAGACGCGATCGTAGAGGAGCTTTTCCCGCTTGCAAGTGTGATCACGCCAAATATCTTTGAAGCACGTGAAATTTTAAAGCGTGAGCTAAAGGGCGAGGGAGAGCTAAAAGAGGCTTGCAAGGAGCTTTTGAAATTTGGCACAAAAAGCGTCTATCTAAAATGTGGCGAACTTGATGGCAAGTCGCTTGATATATTTTATGATGGCAAAGAGTATGAAATTTTTAGCGATGAGCGCATAAAAACAACTGCTACTCACGGCTCAGGCTGCTCGCTATCAAGTGCGATCGCTTCAAATTTAGCAAATGGCCATAGTCTAAAAGAGAGCGTGAAAAACGCGCATGATTATATCTTTAACGCTATCAAAAA
>CAUSWS010000139.1:0-4401 GCA_963535265.1 uncultured Campylobacter sp.
GATCTTAGTGTTTTTAAGAAATTTGGCGAGTTTATCAGCTACCAAAAAACCAAAAGCGATGAGGTCGTGCCACGTCTAAAGGGTGTTGACGTCGTCATCACAAACAAGGTCATCATCGACAAAGCCGTGATGGACGCGCTAAATTTAAAGCTTATCTGCATAAGCGCAACTGGGATGAATAATATCGATCTTGAGCATGCAAAAGCTAAAAACATAGCTGTTAAAAACGTCGCTGGCTACTCAACTGCAAGCGTCGTGCAGCACACATTTGCTTTGCTTTTTGAGCTAACAAATCGCATCAAATTTTACGATCACTACGTAAAAAGTGGCGAGTGGGTGAAGAGCGAAATTTTCACCTATCTTGGCGCAGATATCAGCGAGATCGCTGGCAAAGAATTTGGCATCATCGGACTTGGCGAGATAGGACGCGGCGTGGCAGCAGTGGCACGTGCATTTGGCGCAAAGGCAAGCTACTACTCGACAAGCGGAGCAAATAAAAATAGCGAATTTAAGCAAAAAAGCCTAGACGAGCTACTAAGAAGCAGCGACATCATCAGCATCCACGCACCACTAAATGAAAAAACTAGAAATTTACTGGGAGCAAACGAGATAAATTTACTAAAAGATGATGCGATAGTGCTAAATTTAGGACGTGGTGGCATAGTGGATGAAGTTGCGATGGCAAGGGCGATAGACGAGAGAAATTTACGCTTTGGCACCGACGTTTTGGAGCGTGAGCCAATGAGCGAGAATAGCCCTTTTCTAAATGTAAAAAAGAAGTCAAATCTACTCATCACGCCGCACGTGGCATGGGGCAGTTTGGAGGCTAGAAAACGGCTGATCTCGCTCATAGTTAAAAATATAGAAGAATTTATAAAAGGATAGAAAATGGCAAGCGAACACAGCTTTGATATAAGTGCTGAGGTCGATATGATGGAGGTTAAAAACGCTCTTGAGACGGCTAAAAAAGAGATCGCAGCAAGGTATGACTTTAAGGGGCTTGCGGCCGAAGTTGAGCTAAACGAAAAAGAGAAATTTATCACGTTTCTTAGCTCAAGCGACAATAAGATCGACGCGCTAAAAGATATAGTGATCTCAAAGCTCATCAAGCGCAACATCCCACCAGTTGCGATCACAGAGACAAAAAGAGAGCCAGCGAGTGGTGGAAATTTAAAGGCGACACTAAAGTTAAACGACACGCTTGATAGTGAAAACTCAAAAAAGATCACCAAAGCGATCAAAGACTCAAAGATCAAGGTGAGCGCGCAGATCAGGGGCGAAGAGATCAGGGTGACAAGCAAAAGCATAGACGATCTGCAGGAGTGTATAAAGCTGGTTAGGGGGCTAAATTTAGAACTTCCGATAAGCTTTAAAAACCTAAAATAACAGCTTCTCGCGAGTGCCTTTAAGGGAGCTAGAAAAATTCTCGCTCCGCAGGCTATATCGCATATTTTCGCTTTATTATGCGTCGTTGATTTAAATTTTTGCTCGGTCATTACCAGCTCGGTAACTCCCGTCACAAAAATTCAAATCGCCTCGCCTAATTTTGCGAAAACATCGCATGATTTTCATGTTAAAATTTGGCAAGTTGCTCGGATAAATTTGCGAAATAGTCATGCGAATTTTGTTTAAAATTTTGCAGGATTTTGGGCTAAATTTGTGAAATTTCGCGTGGTTTTTTGTATCTAAAATTTGGCGTATTCGCGGGTGAATCGCCTTATTGTTTTATTTAAATTTGATATATCTAAATTCTAAAAAGTGGTAAAAATGGGCTTTTTTGAGAAAATACTTGGTAAGCAAATAGACCTTGGCGAGCAGATGCCGATCTATTTTGTAAGTAGCGACGAAGACTACATGCAGCACGCATTTGAGCAAGCTCGTGAGAGCTTTAAGTATTTTTGGCGTGAGCTTTACTGGGAGCGCCGCAGGATCGTGCCTATGCTTGATTATGCGATGGTAAAAATTTGCTTCTTAGACGTCATAAACGGCGAAGAGGTGGGCGAACACATGTGGATAAATGACGTTGAATTTGACGGAGAGACGATATATGGCACGCTCGTAAATGAGCCTGACGCGGTGCAAAACGTAAAAGTTGGCGATCAAATAAGCGCAAAATTTACCGATATGAGCGACTGGCTCTTTGCGATAGATGGACGTGCTTATGGCGGATTTAGCGTGCAGGCGATGCGCTCACGCATGCAAAAAGATGAGCTAGCTGAGCATGACGCGGCTTGGGGACTTGATTTTGGCGATTTTAAAGACATTTTGGTAGTTTTTGAGCAAAAAGAGCACCCAGAAAATTTGATAGAGCATCCGATGAGCAAAAATATGCGCGGCCAGGTGGAGCAGTATATAAAAGCGCATCCAAGCATGGTCACAGACACCGACGAGCTTGGCTTTACGCAGCTTCACCACGAGGCACTTGCTGGGAATTTAACGATCGTAAATCTCTTGCTAGAAAATGGCGCTAATAAAAACGCCCGCACAAAAAGTGGCAAAACCGCAGCTGAACTTGCTAAGCAAATAGGCTGGAGCGAAATCGCAAAGGTGCTTAAATAGCATTTCGTGTAAATTTTTAGGATTTAAATTTGAGTTATCAAGACATTTTAGATGAAAAAGATGAGAGCGTTAAAAACGCTAGGAAATTTGTAAATTTCTTAAAGGCAAATTTTTCAAACTATGAGATAAGAAGCAGCAAACAAGCGCGTTTGATCGCTCTTTTAAACGAAGAAAACGATCTTTTTGACAGGCTAAATAGGACAAATTACGCTGAAATTTCAAAGGAGTTAAAGGAGCTAAAAGAGCGAATTTGCTTCGTGATCTTAGATATAAAAGATGAGATTGCAAAGGATTTTGAAGACAAAAACTATGAAATTTATAAAGGCGCAGCAAATAGCGACGAGGAGTGCCTTGAGAAGATAAAAAATGAGCTGCTTTTTAATTCGTATTTTGAGAGCCACTTGGGTGAGCACTCGGCAAATTTAAAGGCAAATTTCATAAAAGAGTGCGCTACAAATTTCTTTAAACACTCAAATTTCATCGTTCCAGTCGTTAGCATGCTTTGCTACTTTTTGTATTTTGGCTTTGAGATCGGCTATTTTCCGAGTGTAGATAGCTCAGAGATGATATTTACAGGCATCTTACTATTTTGCGCGACTGCGATCGTGACAGCTTTTGAGATCGCTATCTTGGTCTTTGTCTCCTACCTTTATCAAAATGATGATAAAAAATATAAATTTAAAAAGCCAAAATTTCTATTTTTTTATAGCTCAAATTTCATCTATTTTTTAACACTCATCTCATTTGCCATTTTAGCCTTTGCGGCATTCAAGCTAAACTACGGCTGGGGTGCCATTTTATCGCTACTTTTGCTCTCTTACGCTGGGGTAAATTTAGCAGTTTTCTTTAAAGATAGATCAAATTTCATCATCTATCTTTTGTCGCTTATCATGCTTTTGCTCTTTATCATTTCGGTTGTTGTCTTAAAAGATGGCGGATTTTTGGCACTTTGGATACTCTTTTGCTCGTTTATGCTCTCTTTTATGCTAGGTGTTGCAAGCATCAAAGAGACAAAGGATTTTTCATTTGTTTTTTATGCTGCGCTTTTGCTTATAATCGTTTCAAACTCGCTTTTGTTTATCAAATACACAGCAAAAACCTTTAACATAGGCGATGTGGATTATAAATTTTTGCTTGTAGATAAAAGTGCGTTAAAAGCGCTACCTAGCTCACTTTGCGAGGCAAAAGACAAAGAGCAAACGCCTTGCGAGATAGATGAAAAGGCGGTTAAAATTTATGATGTGAAGTCGCTTTGTAATATCGGTAAATTTTACTACTTGCAGACAAAAGACGGAGTGAAATTTGAGCTTGACTCAAGCAAGGTCATCTCAAGAGTAAAAGAGTAAGTAGGCTAAGCTTAAATTTATAGAGCAAAAGCGAGCTAGATATGTAAAAATCGCAGGTTTGTAAAAATAGAAAATTTAAAAAATGATTGCATTTTTTTACTCAAAATTTACGTTAATGCAAGGCTAAATTTATTAAAATTTGGCTATCCTAATGGACTAAATTAAAACTAACTTATTTAAGGCGATTAATTATGATTTTTAAAAATATTGTTGAGAGTTTTGCTGTAAATTACGCTCATAATTCTATACAAAAATCGCTATATAACGAATTTAACATAGACATTTTAAACACGACTTATACCAAAACTCCAAAAAAAGACAAAAAATATATGCTCTACGCTCACGTGCCGTTTTGTCACACATTTTGCCCGTATTGCTCGTTTCACAAGTACCACTACGAGCAGGAGCTTGCGAAAATTTACTTTGAAAATTTACGCGAGGAGATGAGGCAGGTAAAAGAGGCTGGCTTTGACTTTGACTCGCTTTATGTGGGCGG
>CAUSWS010000140.1:0-4365 GCA_963535265.1 uncultured Campylobacter sp.
ATCTCAGTCGTTGGCTCGCTAATGCCAATGAGAAACGTCATAAATTTACTACCTGCGGAGGTGCTATATGACCGCAAATAGCAAATTCTTTTATAACCTAATCTATAAAAGTCTAAAAAACGGCTCATCAAGAGTAATGGTCATCGTGATCTCGATCTTACTTGGAGCGTGCGTGTGTGCGGCATTTGTCAATGTCTATCTAGACATCGACTCAAAGGTCTCGCGCGAGCTAAAAACTTATGGCGCAAATATGATCTTTGCTCCAAAAGATATGGCGACAAACGATGATATGAGTGAAAAAACTTATAATGAAATGATCGCTAAAGTGCCAAAAGATAAGCTTCTTGGCGAGAGTGGTTATCTTTTTGCTCAGGCAAATATCGGCCCAACTAATGCCATTGTCATGGGGACAAAATTTAGCAACCTAAAAAAGGTCAAGCCATTTTTAGATGTTAGAGATGGAACTATGATAAATGTCGATTTTGACGATAAAAACGTGCTAATAGGCGTAGATCTTGCTCGTCAGGCTGGCTTTAAAGCAGGCGATGATATAGAAATTCGTGCCATTGGCTCAAACGAGAGCATAAATGTAAAGATAAAAGGCGTAGTGGCAAGTGGCGATAAAGAGGATGCTCTTTTGATCACGTCGCTTTCTTTGGCTCAGAAAATTTCAAACAAAGCTGGCAAGATAAACTATGCTGAAGCTGTTGTGCTTGGAAATTTTGACGAGATAACATCGCTTGCAAAGACTATTAGCAACGATGAAATAGCCGCAAAACCAGTGGCAAAGGTCTCAAAATCTGAGGGCTATATCTTAGAAAAGATAAAGCTACTAATGGCGCTTGTTAGCCTTGTCATCTTACTCATCACTTCAATGTGCGTCAATACAACGCTTAGTGCCATTTTGCTTTCTCGATCACGTGAGATCGCACTTCTTAGAGCCATAGGCGCAAGCAAAAAAGATGTACTAAGGCTATTTGGCTTTGAGACATTTGTGACAGCGCTCATTTCAGCGTTAGTTGGAGCGTTTTTAGGTTATCTACTAGCTCAAATTTTAGGTTATGCGATATTTGATTCTAGTATTGATTTTAGAATTCTAAGCATCCCAGTAGCTGTGGTCATATCGCTTCTTTTTGCAGCGATCGCAGCGTTTTACCCGATTAAAAGGGCGCTTAATAACAAAATGGCAGATACACTAAGAGGAGAATGATATGCAAAATGCACTAGAACTTAAAAATATTTGTAAAATTTTTGGCGATGTAAAAGCACTTGATGATATAAGTTTTGAGGTTAAAAAGGGCGAGTGGGTCAGCGTCATGGGGCCAAGTGGTAGCGGTAAAAGTACGCTTGTAAATATACTTTCGCTTATGGATACGCCAAGTAGTGGCGTATATATGCTTGGTGGCGATGATGCGAGCAACCTAAATGCCGATGATACGCTTAAATTTAGACGTGAAAAGATCGGACTTGTATTTCAGCAGTTTCACCTAGTACCATATCTTAGCGCGCTTGAAAACGTGATGATAGCGCAGTATTATCATAGCTCAGTTGATGAAGAGGATGCTAAAAAAGCTCTTGAGGCAGTTGGCCTCTCTCACAGGCTCACGCACAGACCAAGCCAGCTAAGTGGTGGCGAGCAACAGCGCCTTTGTATCGCGCGCTCGCTCATAAATGACCCTGAAATTTTAATAGCAGACGAGCCAACTGGTAACCTTGATGAGGCAAATGAGAGGATTATACTTGATCTATTTTGCAAGCTAAGAAAAGAGGGCAAAACGATACTTCTAGTCACTCACAATCCAGATCTAGGCGAATATGGCGATAAGATCGTCTATCTAAGACATGGCAAGCTAGAGAAAATCCGCACTATCGAAAATCCAAAGGTGCCAAATGAAATTTAAATTTCTATTTTTGTGCCTGGTCGCAGCTCTAGTTATGGGCTGCGTCAAGCAGTATGAGAAGCACCACATCACACTAAATGACTCAAGCGGCATCGATACGCAGTTTTTTCCTACTGAGAAGCGCCTAAAGATAGGCGACAAGCCATATATGCTATTTTTCTTTGGAACGGACTGCGGAGTGTGTAAGGCTGCGATCCCTGATCTAAACGCACTTGAAAAAGAGTATGGCAAAGAGGTTCAGTTTATTGGCATTTTAGGACCTAGCAAGGGCTTTGATAAAGATATCGAGCTTTTAAAAGAACACAACATCACCTTTAAAACCACAAGCGATAAGGTCTCGGTGGATTACTTCAGCAAAGCAGTTGGTGGCGTTATGGGCGTGCCAGTTATCTATTTTTTTGATAAAGATGGTAAGATGCGATCAAAATTTATCGGTCTTACACCAAAAAGTGTGCTTGAAGGTGCTATAAGATCGCTCTTATAGGAGTGAAGATGAGAAATTTATTTTTATTTATCCTGGCGCTATTTTTTGTCGGATGTGCTAGCAGCACGCCAAATATCTCGGTAAAAACGAGCGATCCGATCTTTTTTACACTTAATGATGCAAACAAAAGCGTCTATGTAAATTTTAAAAATAGCGCGACTGGACAAGATGTAAATGCTGAAATTTTAAGCGAATTTGCAAAGGCTGGCTTTAGAAATGAGCCAAACATCAAAAATGCCGACTTCATCATCCTTGGCGACGTGCAAAGCTTTTCTAGGACAACCAAAAGAGATCCTAGATTTTCAATGGGTATGGGATATGGCTTTGGCAGACCAAGTTTTGGCTTTGGCTACTCGATGTTTTTCCCATTTGGTTATGATGATTATGATGACGACTTTAGCACAAACAGCTATGCTTACTACATGCAAGTAAGCGTGCTGGTGCGTCCAAAAGATGGCGGCGAGAAAGCGACAAATATCTCGCTCATGCAAGCTGGTAATGTCTATTCGCCAAGTTACATCTGGCCATTTTTTAAAGAGCGCTTAGCAAAACAGATCGTTAGCTTTTTTTATAACGTCTCACAAAGGTAGAGAAAATTAGCGAAATTTAAAAGGAGTTAAGATGCTAGTTGATGGAAACTATGAAATTTTATCTTGTGATGATGTCGAGCTTGGGATAAAAAGAAGCTCTGCTTTATCCTTTTATGCCTGTTATGACGATGTCAAGGAGGCAAAAGCTCTTTTAGTCATCATTCCTGGTCTTGGAGCAGACTCTGACTCTGGATATAGAACTCATCTCATGCAGACCATGGCAGAAGCGTATGATGTGGCTTGTATTAGTGTGGATTATCACTGTATAGGCAACCGCCCACAGCTAGGGGCGAAATTTGGGCTTGATGATATAGACTGCGAAATCTTAACAAGAGAGCTATCAAGTATAGGTATAAATTTACCAATTGATTTAAAAAGTATTGACTGCCACGAGAAGGTAGATGTGCTGCTTAAATTTCTTAGTCAAGAGATCACTCTGCGAAAAGAGAACGGAGTTTTGCCAGATGATTTTAGGCTAAAAGCTAGCATTACGATGGTGCCAACTAAAAACGAATACCAAAATTTTGGCGTTATGCAAGCACTAGACGTGCTAAATGCCGTTCTTTATACAAAAAAATATATAAATAATGCCAAATTTGAGCATCTGCCAGTGATAATGGTAGGCAGCTCACATGGTGGATATCTGGCACATATGTGCGCTAAGATCGCTCCGTGGCTAGTTGATGGGGTGATAGATAATAGCTCATATGCTATATTTTTATGGCGTCTTATTGGCTTTGGCAAGGAGATTGATTTTACTAACTATTTTTGTTTTGGCACCGGAGCTTTATATCAAAATTTATATCTTTATTTTTTTGACAAAACCCACTGGACGCTTAATGAAAAGTCGCCTAACTATTTTATCGACGCAAGAGAAGAGATAAGAAATATCTTAAATTTAGATCATTTAAATGTTCAAAGCAACTATAAAAAGCCAGTTTATGTTAGCTACCACTGCACTTATGATAATGAGACTGCCCCGGCAAAGGATAAAACCGAGCTTTATGAAGCTCTTAAAAAGCTTAAATTTGATGCAACGCTTTATATGATAAAAGATGAGAGTGAGGTTGATGGCAAATTTATAAAGTCTCTAACTCACGGCATGGGCATGTCTTATAAGCTGCTTTTGCAAAGAGAGCTTCCTGCTGTGTTGGAGAAAATTTTATCTCAAAAAAGCAAAAATAGCAGCAAGAGCATTGAGTATAAGTGCGGTGATTTGCTTTATAAATTTAGTGAAGTCTCAGATCAAATAAGGCTTGAAGTTATTAATATTTAAATTTAGAGCCATTTTATCTAAAGCTAGGCTTTTAAAGACCTAGCTTTAAATTTTCTAGTTATCTATCATAAAATCATAAAATTCGTTGTTATATCCTACGTTTCCTACTTTGCT
>CAUSWS010000141.1:0-4332 GCA_963535265.1 uncultured Campylobacter sp.
CTAAGCTCCGCCATAAAGATAGGCACACCAACTAGAAAAGTTATCAAAAGATATAGGATAATAAACGCCGAACCGCCGTTTTCACCAACCATGTATGGAAATTTCCATGCATTGCCAAGTCCGACAGCCGATCCAGCGACTGCTAGGACATAGCCTATTTTAGAAAATTGTTCTTTTGCCATATTATGAGATCTCCCTTATTAACACCACCAGAACTAAAAGTGGAGCCACAAATCTAATTAAAAAATACCAAATTTTAAATACAACCTTGCCCATATAAGGCACAAACAGCTCTTTTAAAAGCTCAAATTTCATAAAGTAGCCAACAAAGATAGCAAACAAGATGCCACCAAGTGGGAGCATGATGTTTGAGCTAAGGTAATCAAGCAGGTCAAAAAAGCTCTTACCAAAAAATGTAAGTGCATCTTTAAATTCGTTTGTGCCACTTAATGCGCATAAAATTCCTAAAATATAAACCACGCAAGCGACAATTAGGATCGATTTGTTTCTACTAAATTTTAGGCTTTTGCTTAAGAAAAATATAAACGGTTCAACCATCGATATAACCGAGGTGATGCCAGCAAAAAATAGAGATATAAAAAATGTAAATGCCAAGAAATTTCCAAGCAAGCCAAGCTTAGCAAATAGCGTTGGCAGCGAGATGAAAGCAAGCCCTGCGCCTTTTGATGGCTCTGAGCCAAACTCAAATGTAAACGTAAAGACGATAAGGCCGATGATGACGCTTATTATGATATTTGCAAAGACGACATAGAGCGATGAGGTAAATAAATTTGTATCATCGCTTAGACTTGATGAGTAAGTAAGTATGCAGCCAATGCCAACGCACATCGTAAAAAAAGCAAGTCCAAGAGCGTTTAAAACAGCTGCTTGATCTATCTTTGAAAAGTCAGGCACTAGTAGAAATTTAGCCGCTTCATCAAAGCCATTCATACCAAAAGAGTAGCCAAGCATCAAAAGTAGCAGCACAAAAAGCGCTGGTATGAGATAGACATTTATGCGCTCTATGCCACTTTTTACGCCCTTTGTAAGGATGAAAAAGTAGGCAAAAAATGCGATGCTAAAGTATAAAATTTGCTCACCTATACCATTTGAAGTGAAATTTACAAAAAGCGTCTCTGAGCTTGCCATATCTTTAGGTAGCTCACTAAGACTTAAAATGACGTATTTTAAAACCCAGCCAATGATGAGCGTGTAAAAAGATGCGATAAATAGCCCAGTCACCATGATAATACCGGCAAATTTCCAAGAGCTTGCCCCTTTTGTAGCTAGAGATTTAAACGCTCCAACCGTATCAAGGCGTGAAATTTTACCCATCGCCATCTCAGCAAAAAATATGCTAAGACCAACAGCAAAGGCAAAAAATAGATATATAAGGATAAATGCCGAACCGCCGTTACTGCCGACCATGTATGGAAATTTCCAAGCATTACCAAGGCCAATAGCCGCTCCTATTATCGAGAGGATAAAGCCAATTTTACTAAATCTCTCTGCCATTATTTACCTGCCATCTGGTAGATCATTATCGCACAAATGGCGACTGGCACGACATATCTTAAGAAAAAGTACCAAATTTCAAAAAATGCTCTTCCCATAAAATCGCCGAAAAGCAGGTACAAACTCTCTTTTTTAAGCTTATAGCCAACAAAAAAGCTAAATACGATAGCGCCTATTGGCATCATGATATTTGATGTGAGAAAGTCAAGCGCGTCAAAAAATGGCTTGCCACAAACGCTAAAAGCACTTGATGTTTCTGAATAATATGAAAGTATGCAAAAGATGCCTAAGATATAGACAAAGGCGCCGATGTAAAGAAGCGCCATCTTTCTTGAAATTTCAAATTTCCTAACCAAATAATAAGCAAAAGGCTCGATCATCGAAACTGCGCTTGTGATACCAGCAAACAAGAGCGATACGAAAAATGCTACCGCCATGACGTTGCCAACGATGCCAAGCTTTGCAAAAAGCGTGACAAGCGAGATAAAGATAAGACCTGGACCACTTGCCGTGCTATCAGCCCCATAAGCAAATATAAAGGTAAAAACAACAAGACCCATCATAATGCCTATTAATATGTTTATAAAGATGATAGAGAGGGTTGATTTTATCAAATTTGTCTTCTCAGGTAAATTTGCAGCGTATGTCGGTATGACGCCAACGCCCATAGATAACGAGAAAAACGCAAGGCCTAGAGCTTGCAAGACAACATCTGGCGTGATCGCACTAAAATTTGGTACAAATAAAAATTTAGCCGCCTTAACAAAGCCATCTCCCATGCTAAGCGCATAAAAAAGCATGCAAACTAGCAAGACAAAAAGGCTTGGCATCATCCATATATTTAGCTTTTCGATGCCACTTTTTACGCCTTTTGAAACGGCAAAAAATACCATTAAAAAAACTAAGCTAAAGCAAAGCACGGCACTGCTTAGGTCATTTGATAAAAGTGTGTTAAACTGCTCGCCTGCTGCTTTTGAGTCTGCTAAAAGCGGCGAAAAACTAAGATAGATATACTTTAATATCCAGCCAATGACCACCATATAAAATGAAGCTATAAGTATCGCTCCGATCATGAAAAATCCAGAGAGCGACCACGCTTTTTTATTTTTTGGAGCGAGTTTGTAAAGAGAGCTTACGATGTCGCTTTCGCCAAGTTTGCCAATGCTAAGCTCTGCCAAAAACGCCACAAATGCGATAGCAAATGTAAGAAGCAAGTATAAAATTATAAATGCCGAACCGCCGTTATTTCCCACCATGGTAGGAAATTTCCAGGCATTGCCAAGACCCACAGCAGAACCAGCCATCGCAAGAACAAAGCCTATCTTTGAAAATTTTTCGTTCATTGAAAACCTAAGATTAAGAATAAATTAAATTCTTTCAAAGATAGCATAAAAAAACTTTCATTTTTCTAAGCCAAGAATTTTTTATAGGCAATTTAAATTTTTAGTGTTTTTATTTGAAACAAAGTTTTGTTTTTGTAATATTACGGCTCATAAAGTTTAAGTAGGGGACAGATCCGAAAGAGCTTTAAAATTTGAAAGGAGCAACGATGAAAAAGATCGTGTTTTTAATTCTTGGTCTTGCTGCATTCGCATTTGGCGCTGACGGCGAGATGATCAGATCATATTCAGTTATCGCTGGCGGTATCGGCCTTGGCCTTGCAGCTCTTGGCGGTGCTATAGGTATGGGTAACACAGCTGCTGCAACTATCAGCGGAACAGCTAGAAACCCAGGTGTAGGTAGCAAACTTATGACTACAATGTTTATCGCACTTGCGATGATCGAAGCACAAGTTATCTACGCACTTGTTATTACACTTATCGTTCTTTACGCAAACCCAATGCTTGGCTAAGCGTAAAGCTTAAATTTAGCCCCTCTTTTGGGGCTTTTGTCCTTTTGCGATCATGGTGGAATTGGTAGACACGCTATCTTGAGGGGGTAGTGCCGTTAGGTGTGCGAGTTCGAGTCTCGCTGATCGCACCATCTTATCTCTCTTTCTAAATCAAAATCTTAAATTTCTAAGCTATAAAAAAGGAAAATTTTATGTTAGACAAAAAACGTGCCTTAAAACAATTACAAAACGAAGCAGACGATGTTGCTATATACTCACTTCTTGAAGCTAGCGAAAAAGACGATGAGAATAAAAAAATACTTCGAAAATTAATCGCAGAAGAGAGACGTCATTATGCTTTCTGCCAAAAGATAACTGGTGAAAGCAGAAGTGCAAATTTATTTAAAGTCATTTTCTATACGATACTTGTTAAAATTTTTGGCACATCTTTTACTCTAAAATTTATGGAGTCACGCGAAGAAAATGCGGAGAAATTTTATCTTGACATCGTAGATGAATATCCTGAAGCTCGTGATATTTATGAAGAGGAGATGAACCATGAAAATAGTCTAATCTCCATGTTAAAAGACACAAAACTCGTAAATGCTGGTGGCATCGTGCTTGGCATGAATGATGCTTTAGTTGAGCTAACAGGCACACTTAGCGGCATCGCGCTTGCTTTTTCAAATACAAAATCAGTTGGCGCAACAGGCCTTATCATGGGCGTAGCAGCTGCACTTTCTATGGCTGGCTCAGCATATCTTGAGTCAAAAGAAAATCCAAGTGACGAGATCAAACCGCTTACTTACTCGCTCTACACGGGCGGCTCATACATCATAACAACGGCATTTTTGATACTTCCATTTTTCATCTTTACAAGCGGTTTTTACGCCGTTTTGTCGATGTTTTTCTTTGCACTAGTTGCCATCATCACTTACAACTTTTATATAAGCGTGGCAAAGGAGCTTAAATTTTTACCAAGAGTG
>CAUSWS010000142.1:0-4289 GCA_963535265.1 uncultured Campylobacter sp.
GGCGTAAAGAAAAAGATCATTTGGCGCCATCACGTCAAAAAATAGCGGTGCATCCTCGTGATTTTGCCTATAAATGGCTGTCGTCTTTAGTGCCAAAAGTGGCTTTTCAAAGCTAGCAAGCGCGATCTGCGCCCTATCACCAGCTATAAAAATCTTTGGTAGCTGCTTTAAATTTACAGGCATCAAGAAATTTGCATCAAATTTTACTCCAAGAGAAATTTCATATAAATTTTCATCTTGCTCTACGCAAACGCTCTTACCATTTTTTAATAAATTTAGGCAGGCTTTTAGCTTTTCATTAAAATTATCAAGCGTTATCTCGCCATCAAATTTACTCAAAGCAAGCGTGCCACTTTCATTTAAAATAGCCTTGCCATTAGCCAAAAATGCCGCCGCTTGAGATGGGCTAAGCGTGCCAAATTTCATCTCTTTAATTTCACCTGACACGTCAAGCTCATCTACTGCATCGACCTCGCTATGCTTTATAAAAAGGCTATAAGGCAAGATAACGCTTGCTCTGTCTGCTAGGGTGCTAAGCTCCTTGGCAAAGCCACTTACTTTTAGGCAAATTTGATCATTTTCGCACCTTACGCTGTGCTTAAGTGTGCTAGCTAATGAGCGCAAAAATGGCGCTAGATAGGCTGGATCTTTGAAGCAGTCAAATTTAAAAGCAAGTATCATTTTAAACCTTTTTTGGCGTAGTCATCTAGGGTGTCATTTAGAGTGAAATTTGCCACCTTTTCGCACTTAAAATCAAGCTCTTTTAAGTGTTCAAGTAGTGTTTTTTCTAGGATATTAGAAGCTTTTATCACTTCATTTGAGAGGCTAAAATTTGATGACTCTATGCGGCTAGGCACGATGCCTAAGATTTTAGTTGTCGGTCTGTCGCCTGCAAGCTCCATTAGATGAAGGGTTTGAAGCATCTCGATCTCGTGAGCCGAGCCGTCCCAGCTGATAAAATTTGGTACGTTTAGAAAGTCGAAAAAATAAACATCGCCCACGCTTGCGCCATTTGCGCTAATGCAATCAACGACGATAAGATAGTCAAATTCGCTTATAATGTGAGTTAGAGCGAGGGCTAAAGTGCCCCCGTCCATTAGAGTAAGCTCGTTTTTAGAGCTTGTAAATTTATAGTTTTTAGCCATCAAATTTACAAAATGAACACCTATGCCCTCATCAGCAAACATAACGTTGCCGATGCCAAGAACAAGCACCCTCATCAGTGTTCTTTTACAAATTTATAGCCACTAACGATGGCGTCCATCGCTCCATTTTTGCCTTTAACGGCGTTAAATATCGCCATATAAACGTGAATTGGCACAAATATCATGATGATCCACATGCAAATTCTATGTATCGTTCTAACATTTGCTAGTCCGCCCATAAGCTCTTCAAAGTATCTCGCTGGCTCGTAGATCGCTCCGCCAAGCCCATTGTGATAAACGTGAGCGTAAAGCACTAGGCCAGTTAGGCAGATGAGAGCTAAGATGACGTAAAAGAAAAAGTATGAAGCAAACTGCAATGGGTTATAAACGCCCCTTAAATGCGGGTGCGGCCCCATAAAGATGTAGTACTTT
Source organism: uncultured Campylobacter sp. (assembly GCA_963535265.1). Taxonomy (GTDB): domain Bacteria; phylum Campylobacterota; class Campylobacteria; order Campylobacterales; family Campylobacteraceae; genus Campylobacter_A. Next base: position 1,578 of record CAUSWS010000142.1, read on the forward strand.
ATCTGCGCTATCCAAACTTTTGGACTTAAAAAGTCAAGCACGCTCATCCACTCTTTTTTGCTGTGTTTATCAAAGACAAATAGATAGAATTTAAAGATAAATACCGCTATCAGCACAAAGCCAGCGACCTGGTGCGCCAAACGCCACTTTGCTTGCATAAAATTTGTAGGCTCGCTTGTGATCTCTGGACTCATAAAGACATAAGAGATGTAGTAGCCGCTCACAACCAAAAGAGTGATAGCTATAAATCTAATCCAGTGTGTCAGCCTAACGCCGATGGAGAATTCGTATTCGCTGATCCTGTCAGGATTTTTATGTGACATCTTTTCTCCTTACAAATTTGGATTTATCTTATAAGTACTCAAATCATTTCCCTTCGTATCCATAACATGCACGGCACACGCGATGCAAGGGTCGTAAGAGTGAATTTTTCGTATTATCTCAAGTGGTTTTGAAAGATCAGCGATCTTTAAGCCTATCAAGCACGCCTCGTAGCTACCCATCTTGTTTTGCGCATCTTTTGGAGAGGCGTTCCAGGTGCTTGGTACGACTGCTTGCCAGTTTGAGATGACGCCATCTTTTATGCGGCACCAGTGGCTTAGCGCGCCTCTTGGAGCGTTGCCTTGAAAATTTCCTTTATATTCTTTTTTGTTATCTATTACATATTTTGTGCAAGTCTCTTGATCTGTCTTTAAATTTTCGATCAAGGCATTAAATGCGTCCATTGTGTGCTCTGCGACCACTTTTGCCTCAAGCATACGAGTAGCGGTTCTGCCTAGAGTTGAAAAAACTGCACTTAGTGGCAAGCCACTCTTTGCTAAAAACTCATCAACTACCTTTTTAACTCTCTCGTTGCCTTTAGCGTAGTTTATGACGATGCTTGCGATCGGTCCTACTTGCATAGGCATGCCGTCATATCTTGGTGCTTTGATCCAGCTATATTTGCCCTTTGTATCAAAGAGCTTGCTGTGAGCTAGCTTGCCCTCGCCGTCTATGCTCTCGCCATCAACAAGGCCTGTGTAGTTTGCCTCTGTCTCGCCGTCATATGGGTGAAGTGCTTTGTCGTTTTTATACCAAGCTCTTGTCGCCTCTTCTGTGATCTTCTCTTCATCTATGTCATAAACCTTGCTAAGATCGCCATTTAAGATGATACCGCCTTTAAACAGATGGTCATTTTTGCCGATCAAAAACTCATCGTAGCAGAATAAATTTGATACGCCAACGTCGTTTAGAACACTTGGCTCGTTTGCATAAGCCTTAGCAGCCATCAAAATATCTGGATAGTAAGCTCTATCTACAAATTCTTTGATCTCGGCAAATTTACTCATATATTCGCCCATTCTAGCTGGATCCATAAGGTCCATCACGCAAGTCACGCCACCAACTGTTAGACTTTGTGGATGTGGGTTTTTCGCACCAAAGATAGCCATCATCTGAGCTGCAGTTCTTTGGATTCTAAGACACTCTAAGTAGTGAGAGAGGACGATTAAATTTTGCTCTGGTGTAAATTTATACGTGCTATGTCCCCAGTATGCGTTGGCAAATGGTCCAAGATTACCCTTTTTAACAAAGGCTTCAACCCTCTCTTTTACCTCTTTTAGCTTGTCAGCTCCCGTGGCAAATGGCGTGCTTGTGTATTTAAACGCCTCTTCGCTAGCTTTATGCACGTCTGCGCTTAGTGCAGAGACGACGTCCGCCCAGTCCATGCCGTGAAGCTGATAAAAATGCACGATGTGATCGTGAAGATAGAGGGCTGCGTTCATAAGCGTTCTAGTTAGCTCTGCATTTAATGGGGGCTTAATACCAAGTGCGTTTTCAACCGCAATTATACCTGCTCTGTAGTGTGAGTATGTACAAACGCCACAAATTCTTTGCAAGAAAAAGCCAGCATCTCTTGGGTCTCTATTTTTTACTATTTGTTCTATGCCTCTCCAAAGAGTTGAGCCAGAGTACGCCTCTTTTACAACGTTGTTATCATCTACTACGACTTCTATTCTTAAATGCCCTTCGATACGTGTTATAGGGTCTATTACTATTCTTTTTTCGCTCATTTTCTAACCTTATTCTTTATCTTTACTCATACAAGCTAGTGCAGCGTGAGCTGCTATGCCAACGCCAGCAAGTGCTAAAATGCCAATGCCGATCTTATCACTTACATTATCAGCGCCAAGCCCTAAAACAGTGTCAAATAGTCTATCTGCCATCGGCTCTTCAAATGGCCCCATCGTATCCCAGAAGTCTGGCTCAGAGCAGCCTATACAGCCGTGACCTGCCTGAACTGGCCATGATGTGTGCTGATTAAATCTCTCGCGTGAGCAGTTATTAAATGTATATGGACCTTTACAGCCGACTTTATATAAGCAGTAGCCATTTTTTGCGCCCTCGTCGCCAAAGCTTTGGACAAATTCGCCTGCGTCAAAGTGGCCACGTCTTTCACAAAGATCGTGAATTCTTAGTCCATAAGCCCATTTTGGTCTATTATAAACGTCAAGTGCAGGCAAAGTGCCAAATAGCAAGTAGTGAAGGACGTTGCCAACGATATTTTTCTCACTTGGAGGACAGCCTGGCACGTTTATGACGGGCTTATCAGTCACTTTTGAAAGACCGACTGCATTTGTTGGATTTGGCCTTGCAGCTTGAACACCACCAAAGCTAGAACAGGTGCCAATGGCAAAGATAGCAGCTGCATTTGCAGAGGCATTTACGGCGTGA
>CAUSWS010000143.1:0-4249 GCA_963535265.1 uncultured Campylobacter sp.
AAACTCAAAGCTATCTCTATCGACCGAGCCAACGCAGTAATGGCTATCATAAAGGCGAAGCAAAAACTCCGCCATCTGCTCGCTCGTGTGGTACTTTTTAAACGCCTTGTCGTAGTCGTAGCTCTCTTTGCTGGTTGCTACCATGCCAAATTCTGTCTTTGTGGCAGCTGGGGCCAGCAATTTTGCTTGCATCTTTGCCTGCTTATCTTGTGCTAGCTCGTGGTAAAGTCCCTCGCTAAAGGCACTTACGAAAAATTTGCTAGCGCAGTATGTGACGGCGTTTGGCACGATTTTGTAGCCGCCTATCGAAGAGATGTTTATAAGCTGCGTATCTTTGTCTTTATATTTTTTAGTAAAGAGCGTTGAGAGCGTCACAAGAGCGATGATGTTTAAATTTATCATCTGAGTGATTTTTTCTAAATTTTGCTCGCCGACCTTGTTATAGTCGCCAAAGCCAGCGTTGTTTATAAGCGCTTTTAGCTCAAATTTTTCTAAATTTCGCCAAAGAGAAAGGGCATTTTCTTGCTTTGAGAGATCGCAAAGCTCTATCACCACATCAACATTTGCAAATTTAGCTATCTCGCTTTTTAAATTTTCTAAAAGCTCGCCACGTCTTGCAACTAGGATCAAATTCTCCCCGCGCCTTGCAAATGCCTTTGCCGCGGCCGCTCCTATACCTGAGCTTGCTCCAGTGATGGCGATGTATCTTTTCACTTCGCATACTCCACTGGGCTATAAATTTTCACACCCTCGCTGTGGTCATCTTGCGCTACTTGCACGATCACTTTAGCGATATCAGCCGCCTTCATCGGACGATACTCGTCAAAAAAGCCTTTTGGGATAAATTTAAACGCCTTTATCGCCAGATACTCGCCAAGTCTAAATTCCTTTCTCTCAGCCTCGATAAGTGGCAGTCTGGCGATGTGAAATGAGCTATATCCAAGCTCTTTTATCTTTGCTTCTGCTTGACCCTTTGCCTTTAGGTAAAATGAGCCTGACTTTCTGTTTGCACCTGCAGCCGAGAGCAAGACAAAGCGTTTTGCGCCGCACTCCAAGCCAAATTTGGCGAAATTTATCGGATAGGTCACATCGACTTTGTAAAACTGCTCTTTGTGCTTTGCCGCTTTCATCGTCGTGCCAAGCGCGCAAAAAACATCATCAGCGATAAATGGCACCTCATCTTTAAAATCATCAAAATTTACTATCTTTACTTCAAGCTTTTCATGGGTAAATTCTAGCTCATGCCTAACAAGGGCGACCACCTTGTTATAGTGCTCACTCTCGCAAAGACCCTTTAAAATTTCACTTCCCACAGCGCCGCTGGCTCCTGCTATAAGGGCGACTTTTTTCATGTTTATCCTTTGTAAATTTTGGATAAATTCTATCTCGCTAAGGCAAAAATTTCGCTTATGGCCTCTTTTGTATAAATTTGCTCCAAGCCCCTGCCCTTGGCGTAGTCATAAACTAGCGCCATGATCTCGTCTAAATTTGACTCATCAACGCCGATTTCGATGAGGCTTGTTGGCGTGCCGATCTTGCTAAACCACTCTTTTAGCTTCTCTATACCTGCGTCTGCGTCATCCACGCCAAAAATTTCTTTGCCAAAGCGCTTAAATGCCTTTAAATTTCTACTCTTATACCACTTCATCCAAGCTGGCATAACGACACTTAACCCAGCCCCGTGCGCGCAATCAACCACCGCACCTATGGCGTGCTCGATCATGTGGTTTGGATATGAGTAGCCAGCTGTGCCAACGTAAGTTAAGCCATTTAGCGCCATCGTAGCAGCCCAGGCAAACTCGCCTCTAGCGTCATAGTTTTCTGGCTCTTTTAGTAAAATTTCAGTCGTTTTCATGACGGTTTTGATGTTTGCTTCGATGTATAAATTTATGATCTCAGGCTGAACGCTCGCCGTAAAGTAGCCCTCGATGCTGTGAGCGATGATGTCAGAGGCTGAATAGACCAAGTACTCCTTGCTAACGCTTGCTTGAAGAAGCGGATTTACCACCGATACTTTTGGGTAAAGACAAGCGCCGTGCATGGCAAATTTCTCTTTTGTGGCTTCATTTGTGACGACTGCTCCGCCGTTCATCTCTGAGCCAGTTGCAGCAAGCGTTATGATGTCAAAGATCATAAGTGCCTCTTTTGGGCATTTATCAGTAAAAAAGTCCCAAACATCGCCGTTATACTTCACACCAGCAGCCACAGCCTTGGCGCTATCAAGCACAGAGCCGCCGCCTATGGCTAGCACGCTATCGACGCCTTGCTTTTTAGCTAAATTTATAGCCTCATTTACCTTGCTTAGCACTGGGTTTGACTTCACGCCGCCTATCTTGCAAAACTCGATGCCATTTGCGCTTAGGCTCTTTGTGGCAACGTCAAAAAGTCCGTTTTGTATTATCCTATCGCTGCCATAGATGATGAGCGTCTTTTTTGCGCCAAATTCTTTCATATATTTGCCGATGTTTTGCTCTTTGTCTTTGCCAAATTCTATTTTAGTAGGGTTTAAAAAGCTGAAATTTTGCATAGTTTTCTCCTTGTTTGCTTTTGTGATTTGGGGTAAATTTTAGTTAAATTTTCTTATTTTTAGCTATTTTTATCGGCGCTAAATTTAAAAATTTCTTAGTTTGATAGGTAGTTTTGATGTGATTTTGTCTGGATCGAAGCTGTTTTTTGGATCGCCTAAGCCTCCAAAATTTTCGCCAGTGTTAAAGAATTTTTGTAAGAAATAATCCCCTCTATACCCAAGTTCAAAAAGTAGCTCGGACATCTCAGAGATATCCTTTTCGCTTAGCAAGTCCGCATGCACGGTCGTTCTAACTTCAAATTTAAAATTTATCTCAAGCAGATATCTAAGCGTGGCGGCAAATTTCTCATATAAATTTGAGCCAGTGATGCCTATAAATTTCTCTTTTGGAGCTTTAAAATCAAGCGCGATGTAGTCAATCAGCCCCTCATCTATCGCCTCTTTTATAACACTGCAGTGCGAGCCATTTGTATCTACTTTTAAGCTAAAGCCACGTGCCTTTACCTCACGTGCTAAATCAAAAAATAAAGGATTCGCTGTGCATTCTCCACCGCTAAAGACGATGCCATTTAGCTTGCCGACCCTGCGATCTAAAAAGTCGCAAACTTCGCTAAGGCTTATAGTGCCATTTGACTTTACAACCTCGATGTTGTAGCAGTATCCACAGCGCATATTACACCCTGCAAACCAAATGACAGCTGCCACTTTGTCTGGGTAGTCAAGCGTCGTAAATGGCGTTATACTAAAGACTTTTTGCAAGTTTTGACCCTTTTTAAACTAAAAGGCACAAGGGTGTGCCTTTGGTTCGCATTTTAGTTGATTTTTTTAAATTTATTCTTGTTTTTAGGCAAGAAATTTATCTCTTGCAGCAACTCGCATATTCGTCAAATTTTATTCGCTCTTTGTGCTCGCCTTTTTTACCGAGGTTAAAGCTCTCAACTGGTCTGTGATAGCCCATAACACGAGTATAAACCACGCATCTTGTGCGTTTGTCTTGCACTTTTTCTAAGATTTCTTTTTCTGTCATCTTCTCTCCTTATTTGGATTTTTTCTTCTCATTTTCTATAAGCTCTGCATCACAAAGTGGGCAAAACTCATGCTCGCCAGCTATGTAGCCATGCTTTGCGCAGACGCTAAAGACCGGCGTTATCGTGATGTATGGGAGTTTGTAGTTTGAGATTATACTCTTTACAAGCTCTTTGCAAGCTTTAGCCGAGCTTATGCGCTCTTTCATATATAGGTGAAAGACGGTGCCGCCTGTGTATGCGCTTTGTAGCTCATCTTGCAGGTCAAGCGCTTCGTAAGCGTCGTCTGTGAAATTTGCAGGTAGCTGGGTTGAGTTTGTGTAGTAGATATTGTCCCCCTCGCCTGCTTGGATGATGTCTGGATAGCGCTTCTTATCCTCTTTGGCAAAGCGGTAGGTAGTGCCCTCAGCTGGTGTGGCCTCAAGGTTGTATAAATTTCCACTCTCTTCTTGAAATGTCCTTATCTTATCGCGTAAAAAGCCAACCATCTCAAGGGCAAATTCTCGTCCAAATTTAGTTGAAATATTTTCTTTATCGTCGGTGAAATTTCTAAGTAGCTCGTTCATACCATTTATACCGATCGTGCTAAAGTGGTTGTTAAAGTGCTTTAGATACCTCGCCGTGTAAGGGTAAAGCCCTCTTTCATACATCTCTTGGATAAATTTACGCTTTTTCTCTAGGGTTGATTTGGCTAGCT
>CAUSWS010000144.1:0-4218 GCA_963535265.1 uncultured Campylobacter sp.
GGAGAGAGCTTAGAGATCATCGTAAATGCCCTAGCTCCAAAAGAAAATATCTCAAGATTTTTAAAAAATCAAAATATAGAATTTAGCCTAGAAAGCAACGGCAATGAGACTAAAATTTTAGCCATCAAGGGCAAAAGCGCACTTGAGCTTACAAATTTTGACGAATTTGTCTGCGATATAACACCAAAAAACGAAAAAGTGCTCTATCTAAACGAAGAGCGAGCAGGTAGCGGCGAAGTTGGCATAAATTTGCTATCAAAATTCCTAGGCGCACTTCTTCAAGTAGAGAAAAAACCAAAGATAATCATCTGCGTAAATAACGCCGTTAAGATGACGACAAACCGCTCACATCCAAGCTTTAAGCCGCTTAAAGATCTTGAAGCTGCTGGCGTTCAAATTTTAAGCTGCGGAAGCTGCTTGGAGGCTTATAAACTAGTGAGCGATCTTGCAGTTGGCGAAATTTCAAACGCTTATGAGATCATCGACATACTCTCAACTCACGAGCAAATCAAACTATGATCTATCACGACAAAAAGCTTACGCAGTTCGTTAAAGCCGCTGGCTGAGCTGCTAAGCTTGACCCGTCGGGTCTTCACAAAACGATTAGTAGTTTAAATTTATCTCATCCAAATTTGCTCTCAAGCATCGGCTCAAACGAAGACGCGAGCGTTTTTAAGCTCTCAGACGATCTTGCGCTTGTTCAGACGCTCGACTTTATCACGCCAGTAGTAAATGATCCATTTATCTATGGACAGATCGCTGCTGCAAACAGCCTAAGCGACGTCTTTGCGATGGGCGGCGAGGTGATAAACGCTCTGAACATCGTGGGCTTTGATAGTTGCAACCTTGCGCCTGAAATTTTAGGCGAAATTTTACAAGGAGGAGCCGATAAAGTAAGAGAGTGTGGCGGCGTCATCGTTGGCGGACACACGATAGAGACGCAGCAGATGTATTATGGACTAAGTGCGACTGGCAAGGTAAATCCTAAAAAATTCTGGGCAAATAACACAGCAGAAGTTGGTAACGTTTTGATCCTCACAAAGCCTCTTGGCAGCGGCATCTTAAGCACAGCGATCAAGGCTGATCTACTAAGCATGGAGCAAATAAATGAGGTCGCAGGCATCATGGCTCAGCTAAATTTCTACGCTCTAAAAGCGCTAAGTGGCATCAAGGTTTATGCTGCTACCGATGTGACTGGATTTGGATTTTTAGGGCATTTAAGCGAGATGTTAAACGACAAGATCAGCTTTAATGTCTTTGAAAAAGATGTGCCAGTGATCGCAAGCGCGAAAGAATTTGCCGATATGGGCATCATCCCAGAGGGAAGCTACAAAAACCGCGAATTTACAAAGCATTTTGTGAGCAAAGAGGCTGATATCTTACTTTTTGATGCACAAACTTCTGGCGGACTTTTGCTAGCTGTTAGCGAAAATGAGGCAAACTTAGCTCTATCACGCCTAAAAGAGGCTGGCTATGAGCACTCAGCCATCATCGCAGAAACGATCCAAAAAGGCGAGTTTGATATATTTTTAAACTAACTCTAGGCTAAATTTAGCCTAGTTTTCATGCACTAGATGATAAAATTTCTAAATTTCTTTTAATTTACCTAACCACTTTATAATGTCAAGAAATTTAACAAAGGAGATATGATGAACTATCTTGAAATTTTAAAATTTCGTCACGCTTGCAAAATTTTTGACGAGAGCAAAAAGATAGGCGCTGGCGAATTTGACTTTATCCTAGAGGCTGGCAGACTAAGCCCAAGCTCGACTGGGCTTGAGCAGTGGGACTTTTTGGTCGTGCAAAACAAAGAGCTTAGAGAGAAGATAAAAGCTGTTTCGTGGAACCAAGTGCAAATCACCTCTTGCTCGCATTTAGTTGTCATCTTAGCAAAGATCAAAGAGGTAAAAGTTGGTAGTAGCTATATCGATAAAATGATCGCTAGACGCGCAGATAAAGAGCCTGAGATGATCGCTGCAAGGCAGAAATTTTATCACGACTTTTTGTTATCAAATTTCAAAAATGACGATGAGCTAACCTTTCAGTGGTCACACGAGCAGTGCATGATAGCTGCGACAAATATGATGAACGCAGCCGCAAGCCTTGGGATTGACAGCTGCCCGATCGAAGGCTTTGATAGACACGCTTTAAATGAAATTTTAGGGCTTGATGAGAGCGAGCAAAGAGTGGCTATAGTAGTGCCATTTGGCTACCGCTTAAACCCACAGCCTGAAAAACTACGCAGACAAAGAGCCGAAGTAGTTACTTGGATCTACTAACTCACGGAGCAAAACGCCCTGTGTCTATTTAAATTTAAACAAAAAGGCATTTTATAAGCTAAAAAAAGTAAATTTGCGTTAAAATCATGGTTAGTTTTAAAAAGCGAGGCTTAAATTTAATGCAAAAAAATAGCGCTAAACCAGTTTTGCAGATTTTTAAAAGGTTCTATGTAAAGACAGCACTACTTCTTTTTGCCTTCATCTTTCTTGCACTCTTTGTCATATTTGCTGGCATAAATGACATAAAATATGAAATTTCAACACTAAATTTTATCACTAGAAACAATATCATCAACACATTGGCAGATGTAAAAGACAACATCTCTACAAAGGCAAGACTTATTAAAAATGGCATAGAGCCATTTAATGACGATAGCAATACAAGCAAATTTTACGCTGCTTTTTATGTGATAGCAAAAGATAACTCTTTGCTTTATGAGCGTAAATTTGAAGGCGCTTTTGAGCTTCATAACTATGATATCTCGTGGTTTTCAGATATCAAAGAGGGCGAGTTTAGGCTTTCTGATAGATTTTATAAAAATAGACGATTTAAAGATATCTACATGGCTTACGGGCTAAAAAATGGCAATAAAATTCTCATTCAGCTAAATCCAAATCTTTTAAAAAAGAAGGTCGATACAAGTTATAACAAAAATTTTGCCGCATACGTCTTTTTGGTTGATAAAGACGGCAATCTCTCAAGAGATGAGTTTTATAAAAAATTTATAAAAGAGGACTTTAATAAATACATCTCACAAGGTGGCGAGTTTAAAAGTGACAAGATCATTTTTATACTAAAGGATATGAATTTTTACAAAATCAGCTACCTAGAAGAGCAAAAGCTATTTGTCATAACAGGCTCTAGCAGGCAGCTCCAGATCTTTATCCAGCTAGTTCTAGTCGTGCTATCGTTCTTCTGCTTTGTAGCATTTAGCATACTTTGGCTACGCGACAACTCATATGTAAAAAACAAAATTCTCTCTCCATTTACCAGGATCGCTCTTTTTGCGACAGATAAAAGCAAGCCAACTGATGAGGACTTTGACGTAAAAGAATTTACCTTACTAAATAACAGCATCAAAAAACTCTACGAAGATAGAGATAAAGCTTACGAGACAGCACAAAGCTATGAGAGTAGATTTGGCTATGTCTTTGAAAAGAGCTTTTTAAAGATCGTAGCCTTTGACGCTTATACTGGCGTCATCACGGACATTAGCAACGCTCTTTTAGAAAATCTAGGCTACAAAAAAGATGACGTAGCAGATCTAAATATAAAAGAACTACTTGAAGATGAGTCTAAAAATTTAGCAGAAGATAGAGAAAATGCTATCAATAATAATCTATCATATGAAGCTAAGCTAAGGCGTAAAAATGGTGAAATCATCGATGTTTTAGCCACTGAAAGTAGCTTTGAGCTAGAAAATACAAGGCTAAATTTCATACTCATAAAAGACATCACTCAAGAAAAGATAACACAAAGAAATGACGACATCATCAAAAGCTACATCTTTTTATCGCCAAATGTCATCGCCATCGCTTCAGCTAATGAGCCATTTTTGATCATACAAAGCACAAACAATATCGAGAGAATTTTTAATGTCCAAAGCCAAAGTCTCATAAATTTAGAAGATATCATCGCAAGCGAGGACTTTGATAGCTTTAAAGCTGCCGTGCTGGCAAATAAAGAAGCCTTTTTACAAACTAGCAAAAATGAAGAGCTAAATTTCATAGCAAATATGACAAACGCTTATGGCAAGAAAATTCCATTTAGGATAAGGGCTAAATTTATCGATGCAGACGAGCAAAAGGTCATCTACTCATTTACTGATCTTAGCGATATGCTAAAGCTTCAAGAGAGATTTGAAAAGCAAAGCAAAGAGAGCAAGGCTCTGCTTTGGGCGAGTGAGGCAAATGTCTTTACTTGGGATAAAAGAAGCGA
>CAUSWS010000145.1:0-4209 GCA_963535265.1 uncultured Campylobacter sp.
AGCTCATTTGTGATATTTGTAACCTCTTTTGCCTCTTTTAAAATTTCATACATCGGCACTGTGCCAACTGGCACGCTTGAATGCTCTATGATCGCACTTCTAATGGCATCCAAATCGCCGTCCGTGCTTAGATCCATAACCGTATCAGCGCCAAACTCTAAGCAAATTTCAAGCTTTCTTAGCTCAGCGCAAATGTCACTGCTAAGGCTTGAGTTGCCGATATTTGCATTGACCTTTGTCTTTAGCTTTCTGCCTATGCCCATTGGCTTTAAATTTATGTGATTTACATTTGCTGGGATGATGATCCTGCCGTTTGCCACCTCGTCCATAAGCAAATTTTCACTTATGCCTTCAACCTTTGCCACGTAGCTCATCTCCTGTGTGAGCTCTCCACGCCTAGCATAGTACATCTGCGTTTTTTCTCTCATAGCTAGCCTTTTTTTAAATTTAAAAAAATCAATTCTAGCCCTTTTTACATTTGAACTAACTAAATGCCTATATTAAATTTATTTTTATAAAAAGAAATATTTAGCTTTTAGGTGTATAATTCCGTAACAATCTTCAAAGGAGCTACCTTGCTTGATATCTCACTTATAATGCTAGGAGCAGGAAATTCCAGTCGTTTTGAGCTACCTGTAAAGAAGCAATGGCTTCGCATCGGCAGCGACCCACTTTGGCTATTTGCTACTAAGAATTTGAGTAACTTTTACACATTTAAAGAGATCATCGTCGTTAGTAAAGAGTGCAAATATATGTCTAAATTTGCTCCAAATTATAAATTTGTTGATGGCGGCGAGGCAAGGCAAGATAGCCTAAAAAACGCACTTGAGCTAGTAAGTAGCGAATTTGTCTTAGTTAGCGATATCGCGCGCCCTTGTATATCAAGCGAGCTCTTTCACAAGATCATCGAGGCGGCCACCCAGGCTGACTGCGTAGTACCTGCGCTAAAGATCGCTGACACTGCCTATCTTGGCGAAAATGCAATAGATAGAGAAAAGGTAAAACTTATCCAAACACCGCAGCTCTCGCGCACAGCACTTCTTAAAAAGGCTCTTAGTAGCGGCGAAATTTACACAGATGATAGCTCGGCTATGAGAGCCATTGGCGCAAGCGTTTGGCACATTTTGGGCGATGAGATGGCTAGAAAGATCACTTTTAAAGAGGATCTTGTCAAAATTTCAGCCCTAAAAGCACCAGAAAATGAGCTCTTTGTAGGTAACGGCTTTGACGTGCATGAGTTTGAAAAGGGTCGTCCGCTTGTGCTTTGTGGCGAGAAGATCGACTACGAGTTTGGGCTAAAGGCTCACAGCGACGGCGACGTGGCACTTCATGCGCTAACTGACGCCATCTTGGGAGCTGCTGGGCTTGGCGACATAGGCGAACTTTTTCCTGATACGGACGCTAAATTTAAAGATATTAGCTCTATTTACTTGCTTGAGGAGGCCTATAAAAGAGTGCAAAGTGTTGGCCTTGTGCTAACAAACGCTGATATCACGATAATGGCGCAAAAGCCAAAAATCTCAAAGCTAAAATCAAAAATGGAGGCAAACATCGCGCAGGCTCTAAATTTAAGCCAAAGCCGCATAAATGTAAAGGCGACGACGACTGAGGGGCTTGGCTTTGTGGGCAGATGCGAGGGGATCGCTGTCATGGCAAGCGCTAGCCTTAAATTTTACAACTGGACACAAATATGAAAATTTTAATAGTAGAAAACGAAATTTACCTAGCTGGCTCGATGGCTAGCAAACTAGCTGACTTTGGCTATGACTGCGAGATCGCAAAGAGCGTCAAAGAGGCTTTGAAATTTGAAAATTTTGACGTAGTGTTACTTTCTACCACACTCCCTGGGCAGGACTTCTACCCAGTCATAGAGAAATTTAAAAGCTCTATCATCATCTTACTCATCGCCTACATCAACAGCGACACCGTGATAAAGCCGATACAAGCGGGCGCGGTGGATTACATACAAAAGCCATTTATGATAGAAGAGCTAGTTAGAAAGATAAGACATTTTGAAGAGTTTAGAGGCTTTAAAAACGAGATAAAAAACTACGAAAATTATATAAATTTCGCTCTAAAAGACTATGAGATACCTTGTTTTGAAGCTAAAAAGATCAAATTTCCACTTCTTTTAAAATCAAGCAAAAATGGCTACAGCGATAAATTTATCTTTAACTATGTAAAGTCAAACAAAACGCCATTTTTGTTTTTAGGCAAAGCCTGTTTTAGCGAGCTTGAAAAAGCACTTGCTCAAAGTGGCGACGAGCTAATATACATCACAAATCTTGAAAAGCTAAAAGAGGATGAAAAAGAGAAAATTTTAGAGCTTTGCAAAAAGAAAAAAGTTGCTATCCAAACTAGTGATTTTGCGCAAAGTGCGCCATTTGAGGAGCTTGAACTCTCCGTCCGAGATAAAAACTTTGACATCGGCGAGATCGTCACGATCGATGAATATATAAAATATATCATCGTTAATTATCAAGATAAATTCCCCGACACCGAGCTAAGCAAAAAGCTTGGAATTTCTAGAAAATCACTTTGGGAAAAGAGAAAGAAATATGACGTCAGCAAGAAAAAATAGTGAAATTTCTATAAACACCGAAGTTTATGGCGCCTTAGAGCTTATCAAAAACAAAATTCTCTCAAATTTTAGCGCCCTGATGGACGACGAGCAGATCAAAGAGGTGGCAAAAAATGGCTACTTTAACGGCGAGCCTATGCCCTACTCTTTTGGCTTTGCCCCATTTGGCGAGCAAAACCAAAGCGTCGCTAGCAAGCTGCATGCTGGACAAAGAGTAAATTTAAATATGGACGGCAAGATCGTTGGGCACATCGACGTGGCAAAGGTCTTTAAATTTGACGAGAGCATGCGAGCTAAAAATATATTTTTAGCAAATGAATCAAACAGCGAAATGTCACTAAATTTAGGCAAATACGGCATAAGTGGCGAGTTTGAGCTATATGATGAGAGCTTGCAAATAAGCAAAGATGCGCTAAATGAACTGATAAAAGAGAGTGGCGCCAAGAAAATAACGGCTGTCTTTTTAACAGCTGATCCATTTAACCGCGCGCATGAACGCCTAGTTAGGATGACTATCGACAAGGCCGATCTGGTCGTTGTTTTTCTCATTAGAACCCGCGAAGAGAGGCACATCGACTATGAGATCAGAAAGCAAGTGCTTGATTATTTCAACCAAAACTATCTTCCGACAAAAAAGGTCTTTGTTTTCGCACTAAAAAACACAACCCTTTTTAGCTCGCACGCCAACCCAACGCTTGAGTGCATCGCAGCTTCAAGACTTGGCGCAAATAAGCTAGTCATCGGACAAAATCACTCAGGCATTGGCATGTTTTTTGACCACAACGAGGCACACACGATCCTTGACATCTACAAAAACGATCTAAATTTAGACGTGATCGTCCTGCCTGAGCTCGTTTATTGCAACAAGTGTAAGACGCTAGTTAGCACCAAAAGCTGCCCGCACGGACAGCACCACCAGATCAAATACCACCCAGACGTGATCAAAGAGCTGCTATTTAACGGCATCATGCCACCAGCCATACTAGTAAGACCTGAAATTTCAGCGCTCATCTTAAGCAAGCTCTATGTAAATCGTTTCAAAGATATACAAAAGCTCTGCGACGATCTCTTTGTAAATTCTGGACTGCTTGAAAACAAGACCGACCGCGACTTTTACGAGGAGCTCATGAAGCTCTACCAGACATCATCACTTACTTAAGGAAATTTATGCAAAAGCTATTTTTGACATTTTTTGGATTTGGACTTTTACCAAAGGCACCTGGCACTTGGGGCTCGGTGGCTGGAGCTGTGGCGGCTTATTTTGTGTTATATTTTTTCTCATCTACCACGCTTTTACTAGCTAGCATTTTGCTGTTTTTGGTGAGCATCAGCATCATTGATGATTTTGAAAAAAAGGTAAATTCACACGACGAGAGCTTTATCGTGATCGACGAAGTTGCTGGCGTTTGGCTTGCTATCGCCATTAGCGGAGCGACGATCTCACAACTAGTTCTCTCACTCGTGCTTTTTAGAGTACTTGATATCAAAAAGCCATCGATCATTGGCAGGATCGACCGCAACGTAAAGGGCGGGCTTGGCGTTATGGGCGATGATATGGTTGCTGGATTTTTTGCTGGCATTATTAGCGCGATGATATATGGCATAGCTATGAAATTTGGCGTAGTTTT
>CAUSWS010000146.1:0-4173 GCA_963535265.1 uncultured Campylobacter sp.
GCTAAAATTTCAAATGCATAATCAAGCTCGCTTATATCAAGCCCATTTCTATGCATGCCAGTGTCGATGGCGAGGTTGATTTTTGTATTTTCTTTTATCTTTAAAAGTGCGTCTATATCGTTTATGGCGTAGGTAAATTTAGCGCTCTCATCGCCTGTTGGGATGTGCGAGAGGATCAAAATATTTTCAAAGATATCAGCGATCTCATTTGCTTCACACTCGCTCTTTACAGCGCAGTTTTTTATGCCAAATTTCTTAGCCTCGCTAGCTATGAGCCTTGCGCCGTGCCCATAAGCGTTATCTTTTAGCACGACGATCACTTTTTCTTTTCCGCCAGCTTTGTCACAAATTTTAGTTAGATTGTGGATGTAAGCTGCTTTGTTTAAGCGTATCTCAGACATTGAAATTCACATCATAAGCTTTATAAACGTCAGGCAAGAGCTTTCTTACGTTGTAGTCAAATGCATAAAATTTAGCGTAAATTTCTTTTAGATCAGCCTCTTTAACCTTGCTAAAGTCAAAAACATCAGTGCCATTTTTCTTTGGCACTTGGCGGTCAAGCTCAGCAAAAAACGCAGACCTAGCCTCTAAAATTTTCTCTATCTTCTCTTTTACTTCTTGAGATTTTTCCACTTCTACTCCTCTATAAAAATTTTCATCTCATCGCCATAAAGCTTGACATAAAGGGTCTTTTGACCTGCAAATTTATGCGTATCAGCAGCGTAATCCTCATAAAAACTCACGCGAAAGAGCTTGTCATTTTTAAGATTTGGATAAGGTGTGATGAGAAAATTTGAAAAAGCGATATGTTTTTTCTCTTTTTTAGAAAAGATCGCTCGTTTCATATTTTTAAAATTTTCTAAGCTCATGCCGTCATATCGCTCAAAATCTTTATCATAAAATTTCAAATAGCTATCGATGTTACTCTCGCTCCAAGTCTTTTTCCAGTTAAGAATTCCAGAGATGATCACCGCTATATCGTTCACGCTTGCTTCTGGGCGCTTGTCCTCATAGATAAAAGCGAGCGTTTTTTTGTGGTCTATAACTTCATCAAATTTCATCAAGATGTCATTTTGCATAGCCACGCAGCCTTTTGTCTTTAGCTCATCTGTCCTTTGACCATCGAGCGGATAGCCATGTATCCAGATGCCACTGCCATTGCGTTTTGCAAGCTTATCAAGCAAATTTGGATATGAAAGAGAAAAGGCAAGAGGCCCCAAGTATCTATCATTTGGCGTAAATCTACGCGTGAGCTGATAGACGCCAACTGGCGTTTTTAGGTCGCCCTCAAGCAGTTTGTCGCCGTTTTTACCAACGATGACGCTTGAGCTAAAGAGTTTTTTTGTAACGCCGTCTTTATAAGAGATGACTTCAAGCTCTTTCTCAGTCTTATCAACCACGCTTAGAAGTATCTCGTTGTCGTAATATCCGTATCTAACGTCCTTGTCTTTGAGCTTTTTTAGCCAGTAGTCCTTACTTAAAATATTCTTTTCAATGGCTTCTATGACAGCAGATGGGCCATTTTTTAAGTAAATTTCTTCGTAATTTTGGGCAAAAAGACAAGGCGCTAACGCGATGAAGAAAAATAGTATCTTTTTCAAGTGAAGTGTCCCAAAAAGTAAAATTTAGTGCGTAATTATAACCTAAAAAATTTTAGATTAGTGAATTTTAAAGGTAAATTAAGCTCGTCTGAATGTATAATGTGAGAACAATTATTAAATTTACCACAAAGGAAAATATATGAAAAAACTTGTTTTTGGTGCTATGCTAGCAGCTTCTACTCTTATGGCGGCTGATATAAGCCTAGAAAATGTTAGAGCTAGAGATACAAAGCCAGGCACAAACAACAGCGCTATTTTCATGGATATCAAAAATGCTTCAAATGCCGATGTAAAGCTAGTTGGCGTTCATTCAAGCGTTTGCAAAAGCACTGAAATTCACACTCACAAGATGGAAAATGGCATGATGGCTATGGTTCAGGTTGAAGATGCTGTTATCCCAAAAAATGGCGAGACAAAGCTAGCACCTGGCGGTCTTCACATCATGCTTATGGATCTAAATAAGCCCATAAAAGATGGCGATAAGGTTGATCTGGAGCTAAAATTTAGCAACGGCGAGAGCATCAAGCTTGATAATATCGGAGTAACCAAAAACTTCAAATAATGAAAAAAATTCTAATCATTTTTTCACTCATCTTTATCGTAGCAGGCGCTTTTTGGATGGGTCATAAATTTATGGTCAGCAAAGAGGATCCACCTGAATTTG
The DNA here is from genome assembly GCA_963535265.1 of uncultured Campylobacter sp. GTDB lineage: Bacteria > Campylobacterota > Campylobacteria > Campylobacterales > Campylobacteraceae > Campylobacter_A. Next base: position 2,266 of record CAUSWS010000146.1, read on the forward strand.
CCGATGTAAATACATCGCTTGATCCTCTAAAATGCGATCTAAACAAAGATGCTTGCGAGGTGAAATTTAGTGGCGTTAAGCTAAAGATAGACATCTCGCCAAGACCGATCTTTGCGATGAGACCGTTTAGCTTTAAGATCATTAATGGCAAAAATTTAGGACTAAAAGATCCAAATCTTGTAATCGATGGCATAAACATGGATATGGGAACGATCAAAGCGAGGCTTGAGACAAGGGGCGATAACCTAGTCGCTCAAGTCGTGCTAAGCGCTTGTGTGGTCGAGATCATGAGATATAGGTTTAAGCTACTTGACGGCGAGAAAGAGACTGGGTTTTTTGTAGATTTTGATCTAAAAATTTAGGGGCAGACGATGAAAAAGACACTTTGGGGCTTAATAATAATCTTAATATGTGCTGGTCTTGCGATGCTTTTTATAAAGCCAAACAAGTATGATTTTAAGGCGCTTTCAGAGCATGGCGAAGTGAGCCTTAAAAACTATAACGGCAAATATAAAGCGATATATTTTGGTTATCTTTACTGCCCTGATGTCTGCCCTACCACGCTCTCTCTTGTGGGAGATGAGCTAAATAAGCTAAAAAGAGATGACTTTGAGCTGCTCTTCATCACGCTTGATCCTGAGCGCGATACGCCTGAAAATTTAACCCTAATGGCTAAAAATTTCTACAAAGATGCAGACGGACTAAAGATGAACGATCTGCCAAAAGTAGCTAAAAACTATGGTGTAAAATATCAAAAAATGCATCTTAAAAACTCTGCTATGGGCTACTCTGTCGCTCACAGCTCTGCTATCTATCTGCTAGATAAAGAGGGGAATTTCTACGGCGAAATTTCAAATTTAACTAGTGAAAATATCAGAGAAAATCTCTTAAATTTAATAAAAGATAGACCTTAAATTTATCTTTTAGATCAAAATTTCTTACTTTTAAAGAAAAACTTCTTAAACAGCTATATAACTCTTTTTAAATTAGTCGATATAGAAAAAATGTAAATCATATGTAAAGGAATTCGTGTGAAGTCAATCACCAATAAAATAGCAATAATGCTAATAGTTGCTCTATGTATATCGTTTGTGGCTATGTCAGCCGCTAGTTACTATACTGCTCAGAGTAAAACCATCGAGCTAGTCATCCAATCTCAACGTCAAATTCTAAAAGATGTAAAAAACGCTATAAATACATTTTTTGACGAGAATACACATGCCGCAAATGGCATAGCCCAAAGGCTAGAAAAGCTAGAGGATAGAAGCCAGATAAATGAAATTTTAAGCACAACAAAGCTAATCGTATCGCCTGAGATAGAGAGAATTTTTGTTGGATATGAGAGCGATGGTGCGATGTACCGCTCAAATGGTAAGAATGAGATGCCAAAAGACAATGGCTACGACCCAAGAACAAGAGACTGGTATAAGATTGCAAAAGGCTCAAAAGCAACTTTTTCTGATCCTTACAAATCATCAAGCTCAAATGCCATGATGATAGCATTTTCAGCACCTATCGGCGATAAGGGTGTAGCTGCAATGAATGCTGATATTTCAAGCCTCAGTGAAGAGATCATGAGTATCAGCAAGACTGATTATAGTTATGCTTACGTAGTAGATAAAGATGGCAAGATCATCATCCACCCTGATAAAAATTTGATCAACACAAAGCCTGAAATCACTAAGCAACTAATAGAAAAATATAAAAATAAAGAATTTAATGAAAACGGACTAATTGCATATAAAAACACAAAGGGCGAGGATAGATATGCTGACTTCATAGAGCTAAACGATCGTGGCTGGCTAGCTATATCTGCCATGCAAAAAGATGTATTTACGTCAAATACTTTGCCTCTCCTAAAGATCCAGTTAATCTTAGCAGTGCTATTTATTGTTATCCTCTCAGCAT